>DATJOQ010000115.1:0-26416 GCA_035506935.1 Binataceae bacterium (SeqCode)
GACGCGATTCTCAATTTCCGCCCGCGCTTCGTGACTATGTTCCTACCGATGGTGTTTTCGATTATCGCAGCAGGCCGTCGCCAAGGCTTGCGCGGCGATCGACTGTTCGCCGGCGTCGAAAGCATGGTGGTAACCGGCGCACCGATCACGCCCGGCATGCGATCTCATCTGCACGCGTTGACCGGAATCGGCCGGGTGGCCGAGATCGCCGGCACCAGCGAAAATCTGCTGGCGGTTGATTGCCCACGCGCCGAGGGTCTGCACGTTGTGCCCGACACCTGTTACGCCGAAGTGCTCGATCCGCAAACTCACCAACCGGTTGCCGACGGCGAGCCGGGCATGATGGTGAGTTCAGCGCTGATCGCTGCAGGATCGCTGTTCCTACGCTACGACGCCGGCGACGTCGGCATAATCAGTCATGCCGCATGCCGATGCGGACTGCCGTCGCCGCGGATCAAGCTCTTCGGGCGATGGGAGGATCGCTTCACGCTCGGCGCGCACACACTGCTGCCCTACGACGTTCAGCTCGCGCTCGAACAGGAAGTTCCGGAATTGAGCGGAACGACCGCGGTGATCGGCCGAGAAGCGCTGGCGCGCGGACTACTCAGGCTGCTACTGATCGAACCCGAGCAATCGGCCGGCGCCCTTTTAGAGGCTGCGCGAACCAAACTCGCGCGCCGCTTCGACGTGCCGGTCGAGATCGTCGCGGTGCGCGATTTGCCGCTGCGCTTCAAGGGCGTTCCGCCGATTCTCTCGGAATCAGAGGTCGTAACAGCATCATGAGCAAGGGATCCCTGGGACTGCTGTCCGCCTATTGGCCGGAAGACACGCCGCGCCATGCTCATATTCCGCTCAAGACCATCTGCGACGTTACCATCCGTCCGATCGCCGAGAGCGCACCCGATAGGCCCGCGTTGGTATGCGCAAACGGAACCGTCACCTATGGTGAACTTCGCCAGCGTGTCGATCGATGCGCCGGTGCGCTACGAGGGCGATGCAAGAGCGGCACTCGCGTGGTCAGCATCCTCGACGATCCGGCCGAGTTGGTGGTTGCCGCACTGGGCGCGTTCGAAGCGCAAACTCTGAATCTTCTAAATGTCGAGTCGCCGTCGCAGGAAGCGCTGAGCAGTTTCGCGCCCGAGCTGATGATCAGCGGAGCGCAGGAAACCGGCGTGGCGTCGATCTCCTACGCCGAAACGATCGCATTGCCCGCCGTCGAGCGGACTCAGCGTGCGGATTTCCGGACGCCACTGCTGGCGCTGGCACGGCCCGACCGCCGGGGCGAGGTCGTTCACAACCATCGCACGCTGGTTGCGACGGCGATCGCGGCCGGCGCTTTTTACATGCTCGAAAGCGACAGCCGCGTGGTTCTTCTCGATCCGCCAATCACATGGTATTCGCTGGCGCTGATGCTCGCGGCGTTCAATCGCGGCGCAACCGTATGGACGTCGTGGGGTGCGAATCCATCTCCGCCGCCTGATCGCGCCGACTACGTGGTTTGTGATTGGAACGGCGCGGGCAAGTTTCTCGGGCCTCAGCCCGACCTACGCCTTCCATCGCGAATCGGCGCCGGCGCGATCGTCGCGATCGAAGGTCCCTTCAGCATATCGCGCCGCCGGCGTATCGCCCGGCGGCTCAAGACGCCGGTGCTCACGCTGCTCGGACGCAACGATCTCGGCCCGGTGCTCGGCAGCCATCCCACTTGGTTCCTTGATGACGCCGCCGGTATCCCGCTGCCCAACGTCGACACGCGTCCCCTGAATCCCGCTGATCGCACTCCGGTGAGTATCGGATGGGATTCGGTAGCGGATGCCGAGCTGGGAGTAAGATCCGCGCTCGCGCCGGCCGGAGGAGATTTAAGCGAAGGATGGCTGCAAAGCGGAATCAGATGCGAGGTCGATCCGACCGGACTTTATTACCTGCACGGCGAGAGCGCGTTGCGCGCGCTGTAGCCAACAACTCGAAGCGTTTACTCCACCAGGAAATGGATTGCATTCCGCGCGGTTGATGCACGGAATGCAATCGGCCAGTTGACTTCTTCAGATTGAACGCGTCCACGAACTCAGATCTTGTCCTCGCGCTTCATGAAGCGGTACGGATGCTGGTGGATCTCTTCGCGCACACCCGGATGGCTTCTGAAGTACGCCTCCATCTTGGGGTGTTTGGCTAGATATCCCGCATCGTCCACCAGCGCGGGATTCTTACGCAATTCGGCGGCGTCATGCGGATGCTTGTCGAGGAACTTGTCGAAACGGTCCACTTCACCGCGCGTGATCTTGGCCGGCGGCGGAGGACTCATCGGAGGAACCGACACCTGCGCCATCGTCGGCAGCGCGAGCGCACCGACCAGGACTAAACCCGACATAATCGAGAACATAGTTTTCACGTAAGGCACTCCTCTTTGATTTCACGATTCACGTTTGGTTTCACAACTCAAAACTGCACGGCCGGCTGGCATCATCACGCGACCAGGTCTCGTGTTGTGATACGCACGGGGAGCGGATCGCGTTACATGACCTACTCGCAGTTTCTTTTCATCGTCCTGAGCGTCTTCTGTAATCCTGCACGAACTGAAGGATCTCGCGCGGTCCTCCGCGCGTTCAGGCAATCAGCTTCGGCTATTCGTGATACATCTGCTAGATTGGTGAACGAGCGGTGGGAGCAACCAGAGCAAATCGATCGTCGAGCCTGGACAGTCGTAAAATGAAAATCAAAATGGAATGGGAGCTTCCGGCGACGATCAAGAAAAAAGGCAAGTGGTACGTATCGTCTTGCCCACTGCTCGACGTTTATTCGCAAGGCCGCACCAGGCTCGAGGCTGAGCGCAATATCGTCGACGCACTGGCGTCGTTTCTGATGAGCTGCTACGAGCGCGGCACGCTCGACGCGGTGCTGCGCGAGGCTGGACTCCAGCAGATCTAGTCGACGCGCCTCGTACGCTTCGCCCACTCAAGCAGGAAGGCCCGGGCCCATAGCGGAATCAGTTCCTTTTTCCGTGCCAACTGAAGAAGTTGAAACTCAAACTCAGTTAGCGCACTACAACCCGGGGCTAATCTCTCTACTGACCAGATCTCCAAAAGTGAATCCTCAAAGTTCTGCGTTTTCTTGTCCACCTTAGCTTTGATACTCGGAACGCTGTCGCAATCCTTGGAAGTGAAGAGTCCACTGGCCCAGACAAACCGGTCTTTTGCGGAACCTGAGCGCGCTGTGAACGCCCTAATCCTAACGAAAGCTCGGGTACTCCGACGGCGTGATATGCCGTGATAGACTAAAGACCAATCATGCTTTCACTCGCTCGCGGTAAGGAAGGAACCTTCAAACTGATATCGGGCTACAAACCCGAGGGCGATCAGCCCTCCGCGATCGAGGCGCTGTCGAACAACGTCCGCGACAACCTGCGCCATCAGGTGCTGCTCGGAGTCACCGGCTCAGGCAAGACCTTCACGATGGCCAACGTGATCGCGCGCGTGAATCGTCCGACACTGGTGATCGCGCCAAACAAAACTCTCGCCGCGCAACTCTACAACGAGTTCAAGAGTTTGTTTCCGGAAAACGCGGTCCGCTACTTCGTTTCTTATTACGATTACTATCAGCCCGAGGCTTACGTCCCCTCGACCGACACTTATATCGAGAAAGACGCCAGCATCAACGACGAGATCGACAAGCTGCGCCATTCCGCGACCAAAGCGCTGCTCGAACGCAACGACGTGCTGATCGTGGCCTCGGTCTCGTGCATCTACGGCCTGGGCGAACCCGAGGTTTACTTCGAGATGCTGGTGTTCGTCGAAGAGGGGCAAACGATCGAGCGCGACCGCGTGCTGCGCAAGCTGATCGATATCCAGTACCAGCGCAACGACTACGATTTCCATCGCGGGACCTTCCGCGTGCGCGGCGATACGGTCGAAGTGTTCCCGGCGTACGAAGAAAGCCGCGCGGTGCGAATCGAATTCTTCGGCGATCAGATCGAAGCGCTCTATGAGATCGACCCGCTGCGCGCAAAGGTTATCCGCAAATTGCAGAGCGTCGCGGTCTATCCCGCTTCGCACTACGTCACCACCGAAGACCGGATGGAAATCGCGGTCAGAAATATCCGCGACGAGCTCAAGAATCGGCTCGAGCTGCTGCGCAATGAGAACAAGCTGCTCGAAGCGCAGCGTCTCGAACAGCGCACGCTCTACGATCTTGAGCTGCTGGCCGAGATGGGCTTCTGCCCGGGAATCGAAAACTACTCGCGCCATCTGACCGGCCGCGCGCCGGGACAGCCGCCGCCAACGCTGCTGGATTACTTTCCCAAGAATTTCCTGATGTTCATCGACGAAAGCCACGTCACGATTCCGCAGCTCGGTGGGATGTATCGCGGCGATCGCTCGCGCAAGTCGACCCTGGTCGAGTTCGGTTTCCGGCTGCCGTCGGCGCTGGATAATCGGCCGCTCAACTTCGAGGAGTGGGAGGGCTTCATCAACCAGGCGATTTATGTTTCCGCCACCCCCGGCGATTACGAGCTGCAGAAGTCCGGCGGCCTGGTAGTGGAGCAGCTGATTCGCCCGACGGGGCTGGTCGACCCCGAGATCGAGGTGCGCAAGGCCGGTATCCAGGTCGACGATCTGCTCGAAGAAATTCGCAAGCGCGTCGCCGCCGGCGAGCGCGTGCTGGTCACCTGCCTGACCAAGAAGATGGCCGAAGACCTGACTGACTACTACCAGGAACTCGCTGTGCGCGTGCGCTATTTGCACTCCGATATCGAGACGATCGAGCGCGTCGAGATTATCCGCAGTCTGCGCAAGGGCGAATTCGATGTGCTGGTGGGAATCAATCTGCTGCGCGAAGGCCTCGACCTGCCCGAGGTTTCACTGGTCGCGATCCTCGACGCTGACAAGGAAGGTTACCTGCGCTCAGCGCGCTCGCTGATTCAAACCATCGGACGCGCGGCGCGCCACCTGCACGGCAAGGTAATCATGTACGCCGACCTGATGACGGACTCGATGCGCCGTGCGATCGATGAGACCAATCGGCGACGCGCCAAGCAGCTCGCGTACAACGAGGAACACGGGATCACACCAAAGTCGATCGTCAAGGCGATCGACGCGTCGCTGGTCGAGATGTACTCGCCAGAATGGGCAATCGTCCCGGAGGTCGAGGCGAAGCCGGCCACCAAGGAAGAGTTCATCCCGATTCACGAACTGCCGGACCGCATAACCGCACTCAGGCGCGAGATGATGCGCGCGGCCAACGATCTCGACTACGAGCGCGCGGCCGAGCTGCGCGACCAGATCAAGGTGCTCGAACGCCGCGTGCTGGGGCTGGACTCGGAGCCGATGGCGGCTGCGGCAACAAGGGGCGTCCTGCACGCGGCGGCGCGAAGCGGCCGACCGCGGCGCAGGGCCGGCTCAAACTGGTGCCCGACAGGCCCGACTAGCGTAGCGGCTCAACCGGAGCGCGGGCTTAGGCACGCCAAGCTTCCCGAATTACCTCGTTTTTTCGATGGATTACGCACCGACAAGGGTCAATGAGCCGATTTCGGCGCCTGTTCGAAGCATAAGCTTCGAATCCTACAAGTTGACAGATATGGTAACAGCCAGTTTGCATGGGGCGCGCACCCCGGTATATTCTCCGAGCCATGGACGCTGAAGATTATACTTACGCGAGGGTATGCAAGCTCGGAGACCCGTCTGTCGAAAAGCGCGCGCGTATGGTACGACGCATGGTGCTTTTTGCGTTCATCATAGCGCTCGCCGATTTTGTGGTAGCTCGGACGGGATATGCACTGCCGAGCGCGCACGAATTGTGGAGCCACGTAGTGTCTCTGGGCCAGGCGATCGTCAACATCCCGGCCTGAGTGAGGCGCGCCCCCTACTGGCGTAACCGGAACCGCTCGCCCAGAAATACCTCGCGAACCTGCGCGCTATCGACGATCTGATCGGGCGTGCCCTCGATCAGGATCCGCCCCTCGTGGATTACGTAGGCGCGGTCGATAACCGACAGCGTCTCGTGGACGTTGTGATCTGACATCAGCACGCCGATTCCGCGCGCGCGCAGATAGGTGATAATCCGCTGAATTTCCAGCACCGTTATCGGATCGATCCCGGCAAACGGCTCGTCCAGGCACAGGAACAGCGGATCCAGCACCAGCGCTCGCGTGATTTCGACCTTGCGACGCTCTCCGCCCGACAGCACACTGCCCTTGGACTTCGCCAGATGCGCGATATCGAGCTCGTCAAGGAGCGATTGCAGCCGCGCCTGGCGCTCTTCCGCATTGAGCGGCAGCGTCTCGAGCACGGCGCGGATGTTCTCCTCCACCGTCATCTTGCGGAAAACCGAAGCCTCCTGAGGCAGGTAACTAATCCCATGGCGCGCCCGCTGGTACATCGGCAGCTTGGTGATCTCCTCGCTGCCAAGAATGATCTGCCCAGAATCGGGCTTTAGCAGACCCGCCAGCATGTAGAAGGTGGTGGTCTTGCCGGCGCCGTTGGGGCCAAGGAATCCAACTATCTCTCCGCGATTTATTTTGACGCTGACGTTGTTGACTACCACGCGGCCGCTGTAGCTCTTGACCAGCGTGCGTCCTTCGAGCGCCGCCCTGGCCGGCTGAGCGTCCGGAACAGCGCGCAGCGGAGTGTCTGAAAGGTACGCTTTTGCTTGCTCAGATTTTGCCATCACCCGGTGCGCTTTGTCACAACTTCTACTCTTTCTACGCTAGCAAAACTTCGAGGTTGCAAACACCGGAGCCGGACCGCCGCTGAACGCGCATGCTTTGCGCATCCGGGCTATGATAGATTCCGGCGTCGATGAGCGAATCGAAAAAAATCTATTTATGCGGCCCGATTATGGACCAGGAGGGACCGCAAGCCAAGGACTGGCGCACCCGCGCCAAGGAACGATTGGCCGGCCGTTTCATCCTGCTCGACCCGCTTCGGCGGAATTTCCGCGACCACGAGATCGACTCCGCCAACGAAATCGTCGAGTTCGACCTGCAGGACGTGCGCGACTCCGATTTGCTGCTGGTCAACTACTCGAAGCCTTCGATCGGCACTGCGATGGAAGTGTTTTACGCGGGCCATCAGCTCGGCAAGTTCGTGATCGCGTTCAGCCCGTTTGATTTCGCCGATTGCTCGCCCTGGATGGTGCGATTCTGCACCAAGATTCTGCCGAATCTGGACGAGGCGCTAGGTTATATCGAGCGCCATTTCGTGTAAGCAGTAAGAGCCCGGAGGTATTGTCATTCCGAGCGAAGTCTACGGAGCGAGGAGTCAACGCGGAGCGATTTTCTGCAAATGCTCCCATCCAATCGCTCCCCGTAGATGCCTCGCTGCGCTCGGGATGACAAGCGCGTTGGCACGCGTCAGATCAGCTTCTCTGATCGCGCCCACGCCTCGGTCTTCTTGAGCGCAATTCCCAGCCGCTCGATCATCAGGTCGATCTCCGACGCCGAGATGACGAGGGGCGGCGACATGCAGATGATATCGCCGATCGCGCGAATCAGGAGGCCGGCTTCGAATGCTGCGTTGCGGAACTGTACCCCCGCTCCGGCCTTCTCAGGAAAAGCTTCGCGGGTCTTTGGGTCGCGCACCAGTTCGACCGCCGCCATCAAGCCGAGACCGCGGATATCACCAACGATCGGAGACGACCGCAATTGCTGCAATCCTTCGTGCAGGCGCGCGCCCATCTTGGCCGCGTGCTCGATCAAGTGGTCGCGCTCGACGATCTCGAGCACCTTGAGGCCCGCGGCACAGCAGGCCGGATTGCCGGTATTGGTGAAGCCGTGCCACATCGCGGTGCCCTTGGGCGAGCTCAGCAAGGTGTCGTAGATCTTGTCGTGCACGAGCACCGCGCCCAGTGGCAGATAGCCGCTACTGATTCCCTTGGCGGTCGAGATGATATCGGGCGTCACGCCCCAGTTTTCGATTCCCCACATCTTGCCAGTGCGCCCGGTGCCGGTGATCACCTCGTCGACCACCATCAGCACGTCGTAGCGATCGCAGATCTCGCGGATACGCGGGAAATATTCCGGCGGTGCCGGTATCACGCCACCCGCGCCCATCACCGGCTCGGCGATGAAGAACGCGACGTTATCCGGGCCCTCTTCCAGGATCGCCTTCTCGACCTCGTCGGCGCATACCACGCCGCACGACGGATATTCCTTTTTCCACGGACATCGATAGCAATACGGCGGATCGATATGGCGCACCTTCGGCAGCATCGGCTCGAAGTATTCGTGGAAGTGATCGATTCCGGTCAGGCTCGCGGCGCCGGTCGACGAGCCATGGTAGCCGCGACGGCGGGAAATCGCGGTGATCTTGTTCTTGTAACCCTTGAGCTTGAAGTAGAGCCGGCTAAGCCGAATCACGGTTTCGTTCGATTCCGACCCGCCGCTGGTGAAGAACACTCGACTTAGTCCCTTGGGCGCGAGCGACGCCAGCTTGGCGGCCAATTCGATCGCCGGTGGCGTCGAGACGTTCAGCAATCCAATGTGATACGAGAGCTGCTCAAGCTGATCGCGCACCGCTTCCGCGACCTCTCGCTGGCCGTAACCCAGGTTGACGTTCCATATCGCCGCGCTGCCGTCGAGATACTGCTTGCCGTGCACGTCCCATACGAAAACGCCCTTGCCTTTGACGATCAGCAACGACGGGCCACTACGCGAATGCTCTTCAAGCGGCGCGAATCCCGGAAGCTTGTGTTTGCGGTCGAGATCGATCAGCCGGTCCGCGTCCAACTCGAAGCGGGTTTCAGTTGCGCGGCTTCCGCGCCGGGTGGTTCCTTCCGTCAACGCCATCGATAACTCCTTGCGCTCAATGCGTCATCACGATTCATAGCAGGACGTAGCCGATTAGCGAAATCGAGATTTGTGTCCCGACCGCTCAGCGCTTGATCGTTCGCATCACTTCGGCGGCTGCGTCTATGGCTCTATCGATATCAGCCTCGCGATGCGCCGACGAGATGAATCCAACGTGACCCTGGTAAAGATAGATTCCGTGCGCCAGCAAGCGCATATGCAACTCTCGCAACAACTCCTGATCGGCGTCCTCCGCCTGGCGAATCGAGCGCACCGGCTCTTTGGTGAAGTGCGTATGGAAGATAGAGCCGACGCCGGTTACCTGCATCGGATGGCCGGCGGCGTCGGCGGCTTGCTTCAATCCATGGCGCATCCGATCGCCGAGTTCGTTCATGTGCGAGAAGACGGCTGAGTCCTCCATCACTTTCAGCGATGCCAGCCCGGCCGCCACGCTCAGCGGAAACGCACTGAAGGTGCCCGACTGAAATATGTAATCCTCGGGATGGCTCTCCGACGACAGCAATTCCATCACGTCGCTGCGGCCGCCGAACACCGCCATCGGGTACCCACCCGCAACGACCTTGCCCAAGGTCGTGAGATCGGGACGCACCCCGTAATCGTCCTGAATTCCACCCATCCGTGAGCGAAAGCCCGTGATTACCTCGTCGAACGCGAGCAAGATACCGTGCTTGCGCGTGACCTCGCGGATCGCGGCCAGGTATTCGCGCTCGGCCGGAATCGCGCCACCAAATCCCAGCACCGGCTCGGCCATCACCAACGCCAACTCGCGCGCGTGCTTTTCGATTAGCGCAACCGACGCCTCGATATCATTGAAAGGCAGAATCAGCGTGAGCTTGAGGACGTCCTCGGGCGTTCGCGTATGGTACGGAATCGCGTGCGGCGCCTGCTGCGGCCCACGCAAGGCCTTGTTCGCGGTGCACGAGATCAGCATGTTCTCGCCCGAGCCGTGATAGGCGCCTTCGAACTTCGCCACCACGTCGCGGCCGGTGAAGGCGCGCGCGAGCCGAACGACGGATTGAACCGCTTCGCTGCCCGACGGCACGAAGCGAATTTTCTCCATGCTTGGCACGTAGCGTACCAGCCGCTCGACCAATTCAATCAGACGCTCGGTGACGCTCAGGTTCGGCACGCCCTCTTCGAGCGCCTCGCGCACCGCGCGCGTGATCGCGGGATGGGCGTGGCCGTGGATCAGAGAGCCCGCGCCGATCATGAAGTCGACGTACTCGTTGCCGTCGCGATCATAGAGATAAGGGCCGCGCCCGCGCGCGATATAGATCGGATGGGGCGGGCGATACTGGCTCTGCCCGCCGACTCCTCCCGGCATGACCTTCTTGGCGCGCTGATGCAGCGCCTGCGATTGCTCGAACTTGCCCGATGATGTTTCCTGCTTCGGTTTAGTCATATGCAAATTCCTTCACTGGCAAGTCAAATCCATTACCAATTTCATACGCCATCCCGGCCGGATCCGCGAGATTTACAGCAAATCGATGTGATTGTTCCAGAGCAAAAGGGAATTGCGGGGTGGTTCGTCCGCTATCGAAATCGATTTGAGGCAGGGAAGAGGGATCGCTCCCTCTTCCCTTCTGACTCTTATGCCTTCAGCACGGACCGCTGCGCGAAGCCGTCCCGCGCAAATGCACTGTAAGTGGATTCGCAAGCGAACTGTTATGCACCTGCAACAGCTCGTTCTTGGAGCCCAGGCTCAGGGGATGGAAGACAATCGTGATCGAGCAAGACTCATCCGCCGGCAAGTACGATGGCGGCTCCGGACAGGTGGTGCTGGCGATCTTGAAATCGGGTCCGAGACTCCATTCGATGAGCTCCAGAGTCTTTCCCGATCCATTGGTTATCGTGACGGTAATCGGGGCCGAAGTCTCACCCAGTGCTACTGTGCCGAAGTTGATTGTAGGTGGTGATATCCAAACATTATCAGCGTAACCCGATTCGAACGCGCCGATATCGCACGCGGTTTCGAGAGGGCTGCCAGGATCAGGACGCGGGGCGCCACGCTGGTCGGTAGCCGGACACAGCGCGATCGGAATTGCGTCGATCGCGTAGCTGCCCGTTCCGAGCGCGATGGTCTCGGTTGGCCCCCCATTGTTCGTCAGCGAGCCGAGCTTGATGTGCGCGTCGCTGACGTTATCGCCAATCGGCTTGCCATTGGCGCCGGTGCCGGTGAAGCCGCAGGTGTCGTCATCGGAGATGTTGTAGCCGCCATCGGTGATCGTATCTCCAATGCAGTTTCCACCTGTGCTATCGGCCAAGATGCTGTTGGCGACCGTCGCCGTGGCGGCATTGAAAATGCCGCCACCCTGGTCGTAGAGTCCGGTGGGTGCGCTGTTGTCGTAGAAGGTGCTGTTGGTAACGGTCAGCATGCCTTCGCTAAAAATGGCGCCGCCTTGGTCGGTCGCGCTGTTTTCGTAGAAGGTGCTGTTGGTAACGGTCAGCATGTCTTCGTTGTTGATGGCACCGCCATCGCCGCCGGCATTGTCCGAGAAAGTGCTGTTGGTGACGGTAAGCGTGCCGTTGTTGAAGATGGCGCCCTGGTACATCGAATCGCCATCGGAAATCGTCAGGTTATATAAGTTCAACGTCGCGTCTACGTCCACCACGAGCACGCCGTAAAGACTGGCGCCGCTGACGGTAATTGCCTTTCCGCGGCCGTCAATCGTCAGAGCGTTCTGGATAGCGGGCAGAGTGCCGCCGCTGTCCAGCGTGATCGTGCCGCTGACGCTGAAAACGATGGTATCGGTGCCGCTTCCCGCGACGCAGTTGGTCGAGCCCGATTGGTCCTCGTTGTTCGCGTTGGTGATAGCGTCGCGCAGATCACAGGTGCCGCTCGGTCCTGGATCGCCGGTGGTATTCACCGTGATGGTGTTGGCGTGCAGCACGGATGGAATCAGCGCGATCCAAATCGGCGCCAGCATTGCGAGCGCGACAAACATCATTGACGACCGCGAACCCAATTCGAACGATCGTCGCGAGCGAAGATTACTCTTGGCCATGGAACTCCAGCAAAGCGAGCGCAGGAATCGAATAGCTGCGCGCCTTATAGCACCAATTCCACTTTATTCAAGGAGTTTCGTGTCAAAGAGCCTAAGGATCTCGTATTCGGGGCGATCCGCCAAACGTGAAGGGCGGTCGCATCAGCGATGCGACCGCCCTCCGTTAATTGATATCGAGCCGTGGGAAATGCTGGTCGTTTACTGCAACCACCCCTCGAAGGCGCAGCCAATAATACCGGCGTTAAACTCCGACGTGTTGTTCAGGATGTACGGAGAAGTATCGCAGGCACCGATGATTTCCTGGCCCTGTTGAGCGGCGGCGAAATCAAACGCCATATAGCTGCCGACCCCGCAAATCTCGTCGCTGCTGGTCACGAACCATAAATAGCCCGTGCTGCTCTGGCAGTTCTCACCTAGCGTGTAGCCGCCTCCCTCGATCTCGGAAAGAGTCTCAATCGGCGGACCGGTAACGGTGTAGTTCAAGAGGGTGGCGTTGGTACTGCAGCGGCAGGTTCCACCCGTGACCGCGCCTGCACCATTCACGCAGATTGTACAGTCACCAACGGCGCTCTCGGGCGGGGTGATAATAGGCGGAACCGTTCCTGCGGAGCCGCTCCAAAAGCGCACGTCGTAGCATCCGCTGATCTGACCAGCAAAGCACTTGTCCGCTCTGCCCGTCAGCGTCGCGATGTACCCGGCTTGGGGAACCAGCCCACTGCTGGCGAATTGTACGCCGTTGGTGTTGAACAAAACGGTCTTTCCACCAAGTACCACAGAGATGTCCAGCTCCAGGGCATTTACGCCGGCGCTATCGAAGTTAATTCCACAGATGCCTCTCGAACTGTTGGTCTCGAGTAGCATCGTGCCTTCGCCGTCGCTCTCCAGAAACACCGAACCGCCCTCAATAAAGTCTTCGAAGGTGCCGTTGAACAGCTCGGTACCTATGTTGCAATTAAGGATTCCGCCGGGCAGGACCACACCCGAGCGGCACTGGGTCGCCGGGTCAAGTTGCACGGTAAGATAGCCAACGCCAGCAACAAACGAAAATTCAGGATCCCAAAAGAAAAACGAGTAATTGCCGTTGAAGTCGCATTTCTTCGGCGCTGGCTTCGCGAAGCTCGGAGAGCCGAGAGCACATACTGCGACGATTACGACTAGGAGCGATGCGATCAGTCTAATTCTTGCCATCATTGGCACTCCCTAATAAATACATGCAGCTCCGGCCAAACGCCCTCTGAATACACTTATTGCAGCTTTGTCTAATCAATTTCCACCTTACTAGTCAAGGAGGTGCGATGAGGTCTCATAAAAAGCCGAGGGCGACCGCATCAGCGATGCGACCGCCCTCCGCTAATTGCTATCGAGCCGTGGGGCTTGCTGGTCGTTTACTGCAACCAGCCTTCAAACGCGCAGCCGATGACGCCGGCGTTATCCTCTGAAGTATTGTTGAGGATATTCGGAGCGGTATCGCAGGCGCCCATGATCTCTTGACCCTGCTGGGCGACGGCGAAATCAAACGCCATGTAGCTGGCAACGTTGCAGATCTCGTCGCTGCTGGTTACGAACCACAGATAGCCAGTGCTGCTCTGACAGTTTTCGCCCAGCGTGTAGCCGCCACCCTCGATCTCGGAGAGAGTTTCAGTTTCAAATCCGTTGAGAGGAATAGTCTGGTTGAAATCGGTGGGGAGCGTGTTGCCGCTGCAGCGGCAGGTTCCACCGGTTACGGCGCCAGCACCGTTTACACAGATTGTGCAGTCGCCAACGCTTCCGAAATTTGGCTCAGCGTCGGGTGTAATGGCCGAATTAATAGGCCCGTCAACCAGACGTGAAACACCCGACCAAAAGCGCACGTCGTAGCATCCACTGATCTGTCCGGCGAAGCATCGGTCGGCTCTGCCCGTCAACGTCGCGACGTACCCGGCCTGAGGAACCAATCCGCTGCTGGCGAATTCTTCGCCGTCGCTATTGAACAACACGCTCTTGCCACCAAGCACTACTGACACATCCAGCTCGATCGCATCCGCGCCGATTCCGCAAATACCTTCGGAGCTGTTGGTCTCAAGCAGCATCGTGCCTTCGCCATCGCTCTCGAGGAAGACCGCACCACCTTCGATAAAGTCTTCGAAGATGCCTGTTTGCCCTTCAAACCCGATGTTGCAGTTGAGAATTCCGCCAGGCAGCACCATACCGGACCGGCACTTCGTCGCGGGATCAAGCTGGACACTGAAGTAGCCGACGCCACCAACGAACGAGAACGCGGGATCCCAAAAAAAGAATGAGTAATTGCCGTTAAAGTCGCATTTTTTTGCCGCCGGTTTCGCGAAGCTCGGGCTGCCAAGAGCGCACACTGCGACAACCATGATCAGCAACGACAAGAGCGACTTAAATCTGGGCATCACTAGCACTCCCTGCTAAACGAATGCGGCTTCTGCCAACCGTCATCTAAACGGATCGATTGCGGTCTGTCCAGATCAATTCTCGCCTTACTAGTCAAAATGGCGCAGATGAGGTTAACAAAATGCGAAGGGCGGCCACATCAGCGGTGCGACCGCCCTTCCGATAGTTGCAAGCGAAATTTGCTTTAGGTCAGATTCGATTCGCCTCAGATGATTTACTGCAGCCAGCCTTCAAACGCACAACCCATGATGCCGGCATTTTCTTCCGAAGTATTGTTCAGGATGAACGGGCCGGTATCGCAGGCGCCCATGATCTCCTGACCCTGCTGAGCGACGGCGAAATCAAACGCCATGTAGCTGGCAATGTCGCAAATCTCATCGCTGCTGGTCACGAACCATAGATAGCCCGTGCTGCTCTGGCAGTTTTCACCTAGCGTGTAGCCGCCTCCCTCGATCTCGGAAAGCGTTTCAAGCGGCACAATAGGCGCGGAATCGTTTAAAACGTTGGAACTGGTGTTGCAGCGGCAGGTTCCACCGGTCACCGAACCCGCGCCGTTCACACAGATTGTGCAGTCGCCAACTGCGCCAGCGGGCGCTCCGATGATAGGTGAAAAATCTCCTGAGGTTCCCGTCCAAAAGCGCACGTCGTAGCATCCGCTGATCTGACCGGCGAAGCATTTGTCCGCTCTGCCCGTCAAAGTTGCGACGTAACCCACTTGAGGAACGAGCCCGCTGCTAGCGTACGGTTCGCCATCGGTGTTGAACAACACGCTCTTTCCGCCAAGTACCACCGAGATGTCCAGCTCGATGGCATTCACGCCTGCGATATCGTCGTGTATTCCGCAAATGCCATTTGTGCTGTTGGTCTCAAGCAGCATCGTCCCTTCGCCGTCAGTCTCGAGGAAGACCGAGCCGCCCTCGATAAAGTCTTCAAAAACACCGGTTGCTTCCGGAAATCCGACGCCGATATTGCAGTTCAGGATCCCGCCCGGCAACACCACCCCTGAACGACACTGCGTCGCCGGATCGAGTTGAACCGTGAAGTAGCCCACGCCGGCTCCGTACGAAACCGCAGGATCCCAAAAGAAAAAAGAGTAATTGCCATTAAAGTCGCATTTCTTTGGCGCGGGTTTCGCGAAGCTCGGGCTGCCAAGCGCGCAAACTGCGACGATTAAGATCAGTAGTGATGCGATCAGTTTCAACTTAGCCATCATCTCCACTCCTTAGTGAAAGCAAGCCACCCCGGCCACAAGCCACGTGAATGAACCAATCACAGCTTTTAAAAATCAGTTTCCAGCTTACTAGTCAACAAACAGTCCTGAATTCGCAAAGATGTCATGGCGATAGCCTGCTAATGACTACGCTACGTCCGGATGATATGAGCCTGCGCCAGCGTAATCGCTGCTCTCGCTTCACATTTTGCAGCGTTAACAACCGATTACGGAACCGTCGGCGTACTGGCACCTGAAAATTCAACGTTTTCAGCTCGCTACGACTGGCATCGTTGATGCTGCTGTTGTCTCGCGTGAGGCTTCCCAATCCATGAACATTAAGAAAGCAATATTATCGATGAGCGCTGCCGCATTGGCGGTCAGCATGCTGGTGCTTGAGGGTTGCTTTTATGGCGGTCCCGGCGGCTACTATCCCGGCCCCGCGTACGGTCCGGCCTATGGTTATGCGGAGCCGCGAGCGCCGCTCGTGGTATACGGTGACTACGACGAGCATCATGCCTGGCACGATCGTGATTGGTGGGTGAACTCACGCCCGCAGTGGGTGCACGAACATCATCCGGAATGGATTGCATCCAGAGAGCATCCAGAGCATGTAGTACGCTAGGCGTCGCAATGCTTAACTGGAGCCCTGTTGAAGACTTCCAAGGTTGAATCATCGCAGGGCACAGTTTCGTTCGAGCGCGCCGACGATGCGACGCTGGTCGTACGCCTTGCGGGACCTTGGCATATGCGGCGCGACGTACCTTCCGCGGCGCTGGCCCGGCGCGAGCTCGAAGTCAAACCGCCAATCAAGCTAGTCACGTTCGACGCTTCCGGGCTGGCCGGATGGGACACCGGTTTGGTGTCATTTCTGGTGCAGCTCGAAGACCATTGCCACACATGCGCGATCAAGTTTGATCACGAAGCGCTGCCCGATGGTCTCCAAAAACTGCTTGCGCTCGCCAAGGCGGTTCCCGAAACCGAAGGTGTGCGCACCCCGCCACCGAAAGCCGGATGGCTCGAGCATCTCGGCAACGCAACCATCGGATACGGCCTGTCGCTAAGAGAATTTCTCGTCTTCCTCGGTGAATTAACCATCGCTTTCGGCCGCTTCGCACGGGGCAGAGCCCGCTATCGTGGAATTGACCTGCTGCAATTCATCGAGGATTGCGGCGCGAGCGCGGTCGGTATCGTCTCTCTGATAGCGTTCCTGGTCGGCGTGATCCTCGCCTTCATGGGAGCGGTTCAGTTGCAGAAGTTCGGCGCGGCGATCTACGTTGCGGACCTGGTCGCGATCGGAATGACCCGCGAGATGGGTGCTATGATGACCGCGATCATCATGGCCGGGCGCACCGGTGCAGCCTACGCCGCGCAGATTGGTACGATGAAAGTGACAGAGGAGCTCGACGCGTTGACCACGATGGGAATTGCGCCGGCGGAATTTCTCTTCGTGCCACGCGTGCTCGCACTGGTCTTGATGATGCCGCTGCTGTGCCTGTTTGCCGATTTCGTTGGAATCCTCGGCGGCGCATTCGTCGGCGTGACAATCCTCGATCTTTCGCCCGGCACCTATTTTCGCGAGACCGCCAATGCGATGCATTTGGGCAACGTCGTCGGAGGCCTGTTCAAGGGCACGGTCTATGGCGCATTGGTCGCGCTCGCCGGATGCTTGCGCGGCTTCCAAAGCGGCGACAGCTCATCGGCGGTCGGAGACGCCACCACGCAGGCCGTTGTAACCGCGATCGTGATGGTGGTCGCGGCGTGCGGGTTGTTCGCTTTCCTCTTCAATCTGCTCGGGATCTAGCGAGATGGCTGAAGCGGCGCTGCAGAACGAAACACGCGACCAGCCGGCGCATATCGAAGTGCGCGACCTGACCATGGCCTACGGCAGCTTCGTCCTGATGCATGATCTGAATTTCACCGTCCGGCGCAGCGAGATTTTCGTGATAATGGGCGGAAGCGGAAGCGGCAAGAGCACCCTGCTGCGTCATCTGATCGGACTCAAAGAACCCGCGGTCGGAGAAATCTTCTACAGCGGCGTCAATTTCACCCGCGCCGATCCCGAGGAGCGCGAACTGCTGGTTAAGCGCTTCGGCGTGCTCTATCAGAGCGGCGCGCTCTTCAGCTCGATGACGCTGGCCGAAAATATCGTGCTGCCGCTGACCGAGTTCACCGACCTCACCCGGGGCCAGGCGGGCGAGGTTGCCTCACTCAAGCTGGCACTGGTCGGCCTCAAAGGATTCGAGGACTATTATCCCAGCGAGATCAGCGGTGGGATGCAGAAGCGAGCCGGACTCGCGCGCGCGATGGCGCTCGACCCCGAAATCCTGTTCTTCGACGAGCCGTCGGCGGGACTCGATCCGATAAGCTCGCATCTGCTGGATGATCTGATTCTCGCGATCCGCGAGAGCCTGGGCGCCACCGTCGTGATCGTCAGCCACGAACTCGCGAGCATCTTTGCGATCGCCGACAACAGCGTGTTCCTGGACACCGAACGCCGCACGATAACCGCAAGCGGCAATCCGAGGGACCTGTTAATGAATTCAAAAGACCCGAAGGTCCATCGGTTTCTTACCCGAGGTAAGGAGGGGGACGGCTCCCCGATGAATTATGGCTAGACGTGCGAGCCCAGTCAGGGTCGGAGCGTTCGTCGTTCTAAGCCTGTGCCTGGTGGTGGCTACGGTCGTGCTCTTCGGCTCCGGCCGCCTGTTCCGCCGAAAACTCATCTTTGTTTCCTTTTTCAGGGGCAATCTCAATGGCCTGAAGGTCGGTGCGCCGGTTAAATTCGCCGGCGTTCAGATTGGCACCGTCAAGCGAATACGGCTGAGGCTGCCGCCATCGGAGGGGATGTTGCGTCCCGATTTGGCCAAGCAGGTTTTGCTGCCCGTACTATGCGAAATCGATGAGACCGCGTTCAGCAGAGGCGGCGGTGCCGACGAGCCCCTGGATCGGCAAGGACTCGAGCGCATGGTACAGGAGGGATTGCGGGCGGAACTCACCACTGAGAGCTTGCTTACGGGCCTGCTCTACATCGAGATCAATATGCATCCGCAGACACGAATCGACCTGGTAATGGTGGCGGGCACCGGCCGTTACCCTGAAGTGCCGACCGTGCCGAGCAAGCTGCAGGCGGTGCAGGAACAGGCGCTCAAGGCGCTGGCCAAGCTCGATCAGATAGACCTGTCGGCGATGGTGCACTCGATGACCGACACCGCGAACTCGGTCACTAATCTGGCCGACTCGCCCTCGGTCAAGCGCGCGATCGACTCCCTGTCGGCGGCGGCAGGCAGTTTGGAGAGAGTCTCGGCATCGATCAACAAGCTGGCCAACGACATCGACACCAAGATCGATCCGGTCATGGCCAACCTCAAGAACACCTCGACAGACGCCGATCTGACCTTGCGGCAGGCAAGAGACACCCTGGCCCAGATCCAGCAAACCTTTGCACCCGAAACGCCGCTCAATTACGAACTCACCAAGGCGCTCGAAGACGTCTCCAGCGCCTCGGCCGCGATTCGCCAACTGGCCGATTATCTGCAAAGGAATCCGAGCGCGCTGGTTCGCGGCAAATACGTGTCCGATGGCAAGCAATGAAAACAGCTAGGTCCCTGGCCGGCTCGATCGCCCTGTGGGCCTGGATGCTTTTGCTAAGCGCGTGCACCGTATTGCCGCCGCCTCAGCCGGACAGAACCAAATATTTCGTTCTGACGTCCATCGCCGGCGCCAAAGATCCCGCGGCGCCATCCGCCACGGTAGTCAGCGGCACCTCGAACCTGGTGGTGGGACTCGGGCCGATAAAATTCCCGCAGTATCTTCGCCGGCCCGAAGTGGTAACCAGAACCAGCGCGTCGGAAATTTCGATTTCCGACACCGATCGATGGGCCGAGCCGCTGGATAGCGGCTTCACGCGCGTGATGTCCGAGAATCTTTCGCAGATCCTCGGCACTCAGCAAATCGTGGTGTTCCCCTGGTACAACTCGAACCGCCTCGATTACCAGGTGATAGTCAACGTCAGGCGCTTCGAGACCGATTCAAAGGGCCAACCTGAGCTCGACGCCCAATGGACCATTCGAAACGGTCACGGCACCAAGCTGCTGGCATCCCGCGAGTCGGACATCACCACGCCCGCCGATCCTGGCGATCCCTCCCCTTCATTCGGTCTGAGCCAGGCCGTTGGCAGCCTTAGCCGCGAGATAGCGTCCCAAATCTCGCAGCTCAATCGGCAGGGACAACAAGGATAGCTGGCGATCCGTTTCGCCGAGCTATCGACTGCCCGATAGACAACTACACCCGCTCGATAATCGTTGCGACTCCCATCCCGCCGCCGATACACATCGTGACCAGCCCGGTGGTTTTGTTCTGACGCTCGAGCTCGTCGAGCACCGTTCCGATCAGCATCCCGCCGGTGGCGCCCAGCGGATGGCCGAGCGCGATCGCGCCGCCGTTGACGTTCACCGTCTCCGGGTCCATCTCGCAATCTTTCATCACCTTGAGCGGAACCGACGCGAACGCCTCGTTGATCTCGATCAGATCGATATCTTTGATCGTCATGCCGGCTTTCTTGAGCGCGCGTTTGCTGGCGGGAATTGGCGCGGTCAACATGATTATCGGCTCGTCGCCCGCGGTCGCAGTCGCGACGATTCGCGCGCGCGGCTTCATCCCATGAGCCTTCGCGTACTCGGGCGACGCGAGCAGCACGGCGCTCGCGCCGTCGACGATTCCCGACGAATTGCCCGCATGATGGATATTGTGGATCTCTCCGGCCTGCGGATAACGCGACTGCGCCTTCTGGTTGAAGCTCATGGTGTCGCCCTTCTGCACGTAATTCCCCATCTCGAGGAACGACGGCGTGAGCTTCGCCAGGCTCTCCATGGTCGTGCCGGGACGCGGATGCTCGTCCTTGTCGAGCACGACCTTGCCGTCGGCGTCGCGCACCGGAATCAAACTTTTCTTGAAGCGGCCTTCCTCATGCGCGCGTACATAACGATTCTGGCTAGAAACCGCGAAGCGGTCGCAATCTTCGCGGCTGAAGCCTTCGAGCGTCGCAATAAGATCGGCCGAGATGCCTTGCGGCACCAGCGGATGCAACTCGCGCAGGTGCCGATTGTGCCCGTCGATTCCGCCGCGGTCCGCGCCCATCGGCACGCGCGACATCGACTCGACTCCGCCGCCGATTACCAGTTGCTGCTCGCCCGACTTGACTCCCATCGCGGCGAAGTTCACCGCCTGCTGGCCCGATCCGCAGAATCGATTGATCGTGACGCCAGTCGCGAGATTCGGCCATTGCGCCGCCAAAACCGACATCCGCGCGATACACATCGCCTGGTCACCGAAGGCTGTGACGCACCCCACCACCACGTCCTCGACTTCCAGCGGGTCGATATGATTGCGATCCTTGAGCGCGTTGAGGCATTGCGCCATCAGCTCCTGCGGATGCATTCCGGCCAGAGCCCCTTCCTTTTTGCCGCGTCCGCGCGGCGTCCTTACCGCGTCGATTATCCAAGCTTCAGCCATTGATTCCTCCGTGGTCGAGAGATGAGCACAAAATCCTGGCGCGCGCCGACTCGATACTTTTGAGCCCGCGGCTCATTCCCTGTCAAGCCGGGCTGATCCGCAGACGTTTTGCCGGCGAGTCGCGCGACGCTATCATAGCGCGACAAAATCAATGCGCAGCCGCGCTCGGCGCATGGCCCCATTGGGCGGCGCATTTCATGATATCGAACGATTGCCCGTGCTCCATCGCCTGGTACTTCTGCCAGAATAATTGATCAATGATGCGCACGTCCGCCGGCACGTTTTTCTGACGCCACCGATCGTACGCCCCGGGCCCGCCGTTATAGGATGAGTACGCCGCGCGCGCAAGGTCAGCCGGCCGGCTGCCCTTGCCCACGCCCTTGTCCTCCGCATGACGCATCATCCGCATCAAGATCTCGTCACCGGCGCCCACATTGTAAACGACGTCCCACCGAAGACGCTGCAGATCATAAAACCCGCGCCACACGTGCTTGTTCACCTGCATCAGCCCGATATCGCCGGTCGAGGATTCGAGCCAACGCACAGAGCCGTTGCGGCTTATGAACTGACGCCAACAGCTCTCCTGCCACGCCGCGCTTTTCACCAGCGTCATGTAAATGCTGCGATCGCCTGAATCGACCGGGTCGTCGCCCATCTCGCGCTGCCCGCTGAGTTCGAGCAGCCGGTTCACGTCGCTGCTGTAAGTGGTCGCGTTCTTATCGGTGACCACCACCCGTTTGAGCTTCGCGCCGAGACTCAGGATCTGCGGCACCAGCGGATTGCTCTCGGCAGCAAAAGCGTCAGGCGCCAGAAACCAACTCTCGAGCAGCGAAACCGGCGTTGTGATCGACATCGGCAATCGCTTGATGATCGGCGTCGGCGATTCCTCCGGCGCCGGAGCCGCAGGCGCACTCGGCGCAGGCGCCGGTGACGCCGCGGGCGATTCGGCCGGCGACGCCACGGACGGTTCACTTGGCGCGGCCGCAGGAGATTCGCTTGGCGCACTCACGGACGTTGGGCCTGGCGATGTCGTTGATGCAGCAGCCGATGGCGTCATCGGCGATTCGCTCGGCACTGCCGCCGGTGGTGCGCTCGAAGCTGCCGCCGGTATCGCGGGAGCCGCCGCCGCAGGCATATTACTCGGCATCGCCGCGGGCGACGCGCCCGGCGACGGTGCGGCAGATTCGCCGGCCTCCGGCTGCTCTAGCGGCCCTGCGCTTTCTAGCGGCTCGGTGGTGCCGAACATATGCCGCAGTTGCGGATCTTCGTCGTAGTTAAACTTCAGCGGATCGGCCGCGTAGGTTGGCGCCATCAGGTGCGCGAGACGGCGCAGGTCGTCGGCCGAGATCCGCACGCCGAGCGCCGGCGCCGCCTGATCCAGCGCAAAAAGCGCGTCACCCGCTGAGATAAACGACAGCAACTCGAGCGCGCGGCTTCCCAGCACCCCGCGCTGCGCCGCCGACTGAACGATCGTGACAAACTGACTCCAGGTGTCTAGAAACAACAGGCGCACCGGATCGGGTCCGCTGCTCGGCTGCGGATGCGCCAGCGCGTCGACCAATCGATAGCGGCTGTCGAGCAGCAGATCAAAAAGTTGATCGCGAAGCTGTTTATCCTGCGAGGTAAGTCCGATCTGCTTGGTGGCAAAGACGAAGAACGCGTCCCACTGATCGAGCATCGTCTGCCAGGCTTCGATCTCGGCCGGCGTCAGGGGTGCGGGAGTTCCTGACACTAACGGCGTCGCGACCGTGGGCACGCTCATCTCGACCATCACGCGCATGCCGTTTTCGTCCACCACGACCGGTGGAATCGCACGCAGGGTCGACAGTGCAACCTTTATACGCTGAGCGACATCCGGCGCCGCGCCAAGCTCGGCCAGTTCGCCGAGCTGATGCACCGGTGTGTTCAGATCGAATTTGAAAGTCTCGATCCGCGGGATGTAATAGCCTTTGATCAGATCGAAACCGTGTCCGACGATCAGCGTCTTTTCGTGTTGAAGATCGTAGAGATTGATGTTGGTGACGCGGAGCTTGAGAATCAGGTCCGGCGTAACGTACGGCTCGGCGTCGAACTCGATGATCCCGTTCCAGGCGATCGGCGTCAGGCATTTTCCGGCCACGCCCACCCCTAGACTCAGCGAGCCGATACTCTCGAGCTTGACATTATTGGCCTTGGAGCTGAGCTGTGGCTTTTCGCCGTAAAAATATTGACACGGATCGGAACCAGTCCAGAATTGCGCGCGGCCATTGGGCGTGAACACTTGCGCTTTAAGCGTCTCATCAAGAATCGGATAGCTGATGTGAAGTGGAAGCCTGACTTGCGACGCCTTAACGGAAGCCGCGAGCAGCAACAGGATTGCGCCAGCGAGCGCGGCCAGCCGCAGCACGCGCGTGCCCGGCACTCCGCTCGACGCTGCTCGATAACAGCCGGCGGAAGTTCCTCCGAAGCCGGCTATCATCCGGTATACCAGGAGTGGCGCATGCGACCACGCCATTTTAACACAGAGGCGAGCCTTAAATTGAACATACTTGCCGCGGGCGATGACGTTTTTTTGACTCCCCATCGTGACCATCGCAAAGCGTCTAGCGCATCCGCATCGTTCTGAGGTAGCATTTCGTTTACCGGCGCTGGCGCGTGATGCTAGCGTCGAATTCGTTCCCGTGAGTTTTCTGGAACTGTCGGCATGACCAACGAAAAGCGCATTCTCGTTGCGGAAGACGATCCCGCCACGCGAGAGGCGTGGCGCAAGCTAATCGCTTCATGGGGGTTCAAGGTTGACGCGGCTGCCGACGGCCAACAGGCATTGGAGCTAATCGACAACTACGATCCGCACATTCTCCTGCTCGATCTCAAGCTTCCTCAGAAAGACGGAATCCAGGTCCTTACCGAGATTCGCGAAAAGGGATTGCAGATCCCGACCGTCGTAATTTCAGGTGAAGGGGACCTCCCTGATGCCATTCAGACGATCAAGCTTGGCGCCTACGATTACCTGCGCAAGCCCGTCGATCCAGCTCATCTCCGCGTATTGCTCAATAACTTGAGCGCGCATCTCACCGTCAGCGAGGAAAACCAGCGCCTGCGCCGCCAGTTGATGCGCGCAGGTGAGCTCGGCTCGATGATCGGGCAATCGCGTCCGATGCGACGGGTGATGGCTCTGATAGAGCAAGCCGCGCCCAGCTCCGCCTCGGTGATCATCACCGGCGACAGCGGCACCGGCAAGGAACTGGTCGCGCAGACTCTGCACGAGCTATCGCCGCGCCACGACCATCCTTACGTTGCGATCAACTGTGCTGCGCTGCCTGAGACGTTGATGGAAAGCGAGCTGTTCGGTCATGAGCGCGGCGCCTTCACCGGCGCGGACCGCCGGCGCGAGGGATGCTTCGAGTTAGCCAACGGCGGCACCCTTCTGCTCGACGAAATTAGTGAGATGAAGACCGAGCTGCAGGCCAAGCTGCTGCGCGTGCTCGAAGAGCAGAAGCTTCGCCGGCTCGGCGGCACCACTGAAATCACGGTCGATGTGCGGGTGCTGGCGGCCACCAATCGCAATCTCGACGCGGCGATACGCGACGGCAAATTCCGCGAGGATTTATACTATCGGCTGAACGTCTTCGCGATCGAAGTGCCGCCGCTGTGCGAGCGCCCAGACGACATACCGAGCTTGATCGAGCATTTCCTCAACAAGCTTCCGCGGCCCGAAGGCAAAGCCGTGACCGGCGTCGAAGCTGAAGCGCTGGAGGTGCTCAAGGCTTGCCGCTGGCCTGGCAACGTTCGCCAATTACGCAACGTTATCGAGCGCGCAATGATCGTCACGCACGGACCGACTATCACAGTCGCCGACCTGCCGGCTGACGTCAAAAATAATGTGCGATCGAATTCCGGCTTCGAGTTCCGGCCGGGGATGTCACTGGACGAAGTCGAGCGCGAGATGATCCTGCGGACGATCGAGTTCGCCGGCGGCAACAAATCACGCGCGGCAGAATACCTCGGCGTCAGCCTGAAGACACTCTACAATCGCCTCGAGCAGTACAACAAAAAGAGCACAGCCGACGAGCATTAAGCGCAAGCGCACTTTCGAACTAGCTGCTTAGCGTACTCAGGAAGGCGTGCAACTCGCCGATGTCGACCGGTTTCATGAAATGGTGGTCGAAACCGGCCGCGAGCGCCATCTGCTTGTCGCGCTGCTGTCCGTAGCCGGTGAGCGCCGCGAGTACCATAGGCTTGGATTTGTGCAATGCGCGGATACGCCGCGCCACTTCATATCCGTCGATGTCCGGCAGCCCGATATCAACCAGCGCCACGTCATAATCGCTCACACGCATCGCGTCGACCGCTTCCAGGCCGTTTGCGGCCAGCGTGACGTCATGTCCGTAGAGTTGCAGGACTAGCTTGAGGCTCTCCGCGGCGTCGTAATTATCCTCGACCACCAGCACGCGCGATCGATTCAATGACTGCGGCCGTTCGATCGGATGCTCCGCTTGTGGGGTATCGGTCATCATTGGAAACCAAACTTCGAACTGGCTGCCCTTTCCAACGCCTTCGCTCTTGGCTTGGATTCGGCCGCCATGCATCTCAACCAATTTTTTGACGATTGTTAGCCCTATCCCGAGCCCGCCTTGGACTCGCGCCAGCGAGGTATCCGCCTGGGCGAACAGGTCAAACGCGCGAGCGAGCAGTTCGCTCGAGAGGCCCGGTCCATTATCGCTCACGCGGATGAAAATTTCGTCGCCTTTGCGGTCCGCTGTGAGATTGATCCGGCCACCGGGTTGAGTGAACTTTGCCGCGTTGTGTACCAGATTGCCGACGATTTGCTGCAGGCGCGCCGGGTCCCCGTAGATTTGCGCGGCGTCAGCCTCAGGCGCGAGCGAAATCGAAAGCTCCTGACGCCTGGACGCGATCAACTCACGAGCCTGTTCAACCCCCCGTTCGATAACCAGACCGATTCGCAGCGGCTCCTTCTGTAGCCTGATTTTTCCTTGCGTGATGCGGGCGATGTCGAGCAAGTCGCCAACCAACCGGCCCAGCTGCTCGGTTTGCCGCCACGCTATTTCCAGCATCTCGTCTCGGCGCGATTGGCCGAGGCGCGCCGCCGCGATCGCGTTCTGCACCGCACCCAGCGGATTCCGCAGCTCATGGCCGAGCACGGCGAGAAATTCGTCCTTACGACGATCTGCCGCGGCTAGTTGCGCGATAGTCTTCTGCAACTCTTCCTCCAGCCGCACGTGCTCGCTGATGTCGCGCATGAAGCAGCGGGTGTAAAGAAACTCCCCATTCTCCCAATGACCGCTCGAATGGATAAGAACATGCTTGGTTGAGCCGGTTTTACACCGCAGCTCCACCTCGAAATCGTAGACGCTTTGATGCGCCATCAGCTCCTGCCAGAACTCATCGAAGCGCCGCTGACTGACGTAGAACTCGCGTATCTGGTACCCGACGTATTCCTCCGCCGAGTAGCCAAGCAAACGAAGCTGAGCGGCGTTCGCCCACAGAACTCGACCC
>DATJOQ010000116.1:0-7625 GCA_035506935.1 Binataceae bacterium (SeqCode)
AGCCAGCCGTCGAGATTGGCGCTGGCCAAAGCGGCCGCGATCGCCTGGAGCCGGCTCATGATGAGGCGGCAGCGGGCGGAGGATTGAACCGGCTGCCCCACACGTGAACGTTTTCCGGTTCGATCTTCACCAACGGATTGCTCTCCGGATTCAGCGCCATCACCCGGTACTGTGGATATTTGTCGCGCAGGTTGCGTAGCGCCATCATGTATTCCTCGGGCGCTTCGACCACGTGGGCGCGCCCGTGAACCAGCACGTACGCCAGCGACGTCCAGTCTTCCTCGTAATGGTCAATCAGCAGCGCGACCCGCGGGTTCGACGCGATATTGCGCATGCGCTTGAGTTTCAGTCCAGATTCGCGCTTGGGCTTTTGGTCGATCGCAAAATAAAAGTTGGTGCCGTCGAACCAGAAGCACAGAGGAATGGCATGGGGCACGCCATCGAGCGTGGCGGTGGCCAAATGGCCCACGCGGGCGACCGAGACAAATTCCCGCACGCGCGGATCGCTGAGGCTGCTGGTCGAGGGCGCCGTCATCAACGGACCTCCAATCGCGCCAACGCCTGCTGCGCGGCGCGGCTCAACGAGGGATCGCCATCGCGCGCGACCGCGCGCCGCAACGCCTCGAACACCCGTTCCGAGCGATGGTTGAGACGGCCGAGCGCGCTCGCAGCCGCGCGCCGCACGCCTTCGTGACGATCTTCTTCCAGGCAACGCAACAGAACGTCGGCTGACTGTTCGCATCCGTCGGCCAGAGTCGCCAGCAGCGACATCGCCGCCATGCGCACGTGATCATCAGTGGCGGTGCTGGCTCGGCGCGCCTGAGAGCGGACCTCGTCGTCAGCGAATTTCAGGTCGCGCAGGCAGTAAAGCGCCATCTTGCACCCGTTGGGATCTCCGCCGGCGGCCAATGCCAGCAGTTCGCGACGCACCTCGCGTGGATAGTCCTGGCCAAGCCGTACTACCAACTCGGAAGCGGCCCATCGCACGTCGCCGTCGGCGTTATCCAATGCCTCTATCAATGCCGGCAGCACCTTCAGCTCGAGCGCACCTCGCATCAGTCCGAGCGTGTACACCGCGGCCCATCGGACCCGCGGCTCGTGTGATTCGACCGCCTCACGCAACGACGCCGCCACGCGTGGCTCGTTAGCCGCGAGTCCCGCCAGCGCACTTGCGGCGGAGCGCTGCACAGTTTTGTCCGCGCTTGCCAGGCAATCGATTAAAGCCGCGATGACTTCGCGGCGAAGCCCGGTTCGAGGGTCCCGGATAAGGCGCAGGATCGCGCGCAGGCGCACGCGCTGTTCGGACGCGCCGAGCTCGCGCGCGATTAGATCGTTGATCTCGTCCTCGCTCACGACGCCTTCATTATAACGCGGGTCAGGTTAGTCAGATCACCGATTCCCAGGACGTAGTTTGCTCCATCGGCATAGGTCTTTGCCACCGCCGCCGAGACGGATACCAGGTCGAGCGGCTTGCCGCGGAGCTCGCGCTCGAATTGCTCCAACCCGGCGGAATTCGCGATCAGATCGCCTGCTATCACGATTCGGTCGATTTCGTTGGTAACGTCCAGGGCAAGGTAGGCTTCGGCAAAACCCAGTTGAATCCGCTCGCGACCGGCCAGCGTGAGAGTGGGGTCGCGCTTGCGCGACGTAAGCCATCCGCGCGCCGCCAAATCCGCACCACGACTTTTGGTCTCGGCTCCTTCCTGCTCGGTGAGTTCGCGCCGCCGCACCTGCTCCAGCAGGCTTTCGTGCCCCGCCTCGATCGCCTTGACGATGTCTTCCGCCGCTATCTGGCGACCGAGCTCTCGTGCCAAGGTCGTAACCCTATCGGCGCCATACATCGGAGCGGTTAGGGCACCGTCGGGATCCAGCAGCTCGAGGTCGTCGACTAGATGTTGCAGGCCGCGATCGATCGCCAGAAAAGTTTCCAGCAAAAAAGCGCCAGATGAATCGGTTTCGAAGGAACTGATCGCGAACTCGCGGCGGTCGATCGTAATCGCGTCGCGGCCAGGATAGAAACAATCGACTCCCAGCTTGCGAAGCCCAGCCAGTGTTCCGCGCAGATGGCGATTTAAAACTTGCTCGGGTTTGAGCGGAAGTCCCTGCGGCAGGAGCGAGTCACGCGACGGCAGAATCAGCGCGCATCCCAACCATCCCTGACCTGCGCCGACGATCCGGCCTCCGGTCAGGCGACGGTAGATTCCAACTTCGCGATTGCTCTCGGCCCCGGCGTAAAGATGGTAGCGGCCGAGTGCCACCAGCCTTCCCGCAAGGCGATAGGTTATCAGCACCGGCGCGCAGCGGCCGGTGCGCACGGCTTCTAAAAAGTAGCTCTGCAGCCCCAGCAGTTCCGGATATGAAATTTCCGGAATGTAGATCGCATCGAGAGCGGCCACCACTCGATGGTAGCCTTAGGCGTTTCAGACACTCAAGGCGCGCGCCGGTGTGTTTGCGGGCCGCGGCTTGCGCCTGGTCTCGCTGTACCGCGGCTGACGGTGCGTCGCACCGATTCGTCAGGCAGACTGAAACCGCCGAGGGACGCTTAATTTTTCCCGCGTCAGCCGAAAGCTCGCAGGTTATGATTGGTCTTATCGAACCCCGCGCGTACGATTGACTGCGCGAGAATCAGCACCGAAACCCGGTATGCGGATCGCGGTGAACCCAACCACGATTTACAGCGTGTTGGAAACGTTAGACACTAACGTGCTGACGTTCGAGCCAAGCGAGCTATACGCCACCATCGCGACCACCGCGATCGCCGCCATGATCAGCGCGTATTCCGCCATGCTTTGCCCCTTTTGCTCTCGAATACGTACGCATAGTTCCAGAAATTTGCTCATAACTTTTCTCCCCTGCACTTACCAGGTTGCGGATATCTTCTGGCGCAACAGGAGAGCATTTCTCGTGCCTAAAAACGTCCTTGGTGGCAATGTCCTAAGTTGCTAAGCAGATTCTAATTGCGACAGAGTGCTACATTCGACGAGTGCCTGATTGTGTTTCCGAATCAGCCACAGTGTTGCAGAAATGCAACCTTGATGGAGTCGATTCGCTACGAAAACAAGAGTGCGGAGAAAAATCAGGCCCGTTCCTCGCCAAGCAGGAAAATAGACATCGCCAGCGCTGAGAAAGTTGCGTTGGGAAGCCATGCCGCCACCCACGGCGCAACCAGCCCGGAGCGTCCAAACGACGCGGTGAAGCCGAGCGCCAACCAATAGGCGAAACCTAATCCGATACCGGCGCCGAAGTTGCGGCTAAGGCTTACCTTCCGCGGGATGGGATCGAGGCTTAGCGAAACCGCCAGAACCACCATGATGAAGCATGCAAGCGGCATCGCGTATTTCAGGTCGCGGTCGACGACATAACCGCCTGGATCGAGCCCCTTGCGCCGCAAACTGCGGATGTACTGATTCAGCTCGGCGAGGTTGAATTCCTCGGGATCCTGCCGCAGCAGGCTGAAATCGCTGGGCTTGGCGTCGAGGCGAAGCTCATCTCCGGTCCCCATGCTGACGCTGCCACCCTGTCCAATCCGCAATACCTTGGGTGAGACGAGCCGCCACGACTTTCCGTCCCAAGTGGCGCTGCCCGCGAGATGGATATCGCGCAGCGTACGATCCTTGCCGAGATGAAACACCGTGACGCCGATTAGCTTCTGCTGGCGTTGGTCGTACCTGTCGACCGAGAGAAATCCGTCGCGCACGCGCACCCAGATTCCACCGGCGGCGGAAACTCCAGCCGGATTGCGCTTCTTCAACTCTACCTGGTAAAGGTGCGCGGCCTGCCGCGTCGATATCGGAACGACGGTTTCGGTCCATGCGAAATCAACCACTGAGATAACGGCCGCAACCGCCACGATCGGCACCGCCAATTCGAGCCGGCTGATACCGAGTCCCTGCAGGGCGAGAATCTCTCCGGTGCGGTTGAGCAGCGCCAGGCCGAGAAGTGCTCCAGCCAGGCAGGCCACCGGCATCAGTTGGGACACAATCAGCGGCAGCTTGAGCATGAAGTATTCGATTCCCAACCGGCCAAAACCGCCGTAGCGCATCAGATCGTCGAAGCGATCAAAGATATCGACCAGCAGATAGACTCCGCTGAACGCCGCCAACGAGAATCCGAACGGACCGAGAAACTGACCGGCCAGAAACCGATCGACGGTCGGCGAAAGTCGCGGCCGCGTCCTCATGCTGCTGCCCGCAGGCGCTCGAAGCGCTCGACCAGATCCCACAGCAGGTCGCCCGGTCCGCGTCCCTGGTCGCCGCGGTCGGTTGCCGCGCGATAGAACAAGCACGATCCCAGGACCAAAAACACGAAATCGGGAATGCCCATCGCGATGTATGCGTTCAATTTCCCCGCCTCGGAAAAGCTCTGACCGCTGCGCAACAGGATGTAATAAAAAAAGAACAGCGAGAGACTCACGCCGAATCGCTCCGACTGCCCGCCGCGCGCTGGCTTGAGTCCCAACGCCACTCCCATTAGCGCGAACAGCGGCGTCGCGAATGGCAGCACCCATCGCCGCGCCAGTTCGGTTTCGGCCACGAAATCGCGCTTGCCGCTATTGCGACCGTCCGCGATCGTCTGATGAAGCTCGCGGTCGCTCATCTCCTGAGGATCGTGCTGAATGGAGCCCATCGACTCCCCGGGATTGATCGTCAAATCGTAAATCCCAAAGCTGGTGACGTGCGTGGTGCCGTCCTCAGTGTTCACGCCAAAATTGGTGCCGTCGAGCAATCGCAGCGTGATCGCCCGCTGGCGTTCATCGGGAATCACGAGCCCGTTTTGCGCGATGATGGTCGATTGCTGATGCGGGTTGCGATTGTCGGCTATCACCACGCCCTGGAGTTTGGAATCGGCGGGCGAAATCTGGTCGACGTAAACCACCAGCCCGGCGAAATTTCGGTTAAAGACTTTTTCCTTGAGCCCCGCCATCGGTCGCGTTCGCGTGAGTTGGTAGAGCTTCTCGCGCAGGTTGGCGTTGGCCCACGGCCGCACCTGGAACGCGAGCCAGGCCGACAACCCACATCCGATTATCGCGACGCCCAGCACCGGTAACGCCATCCGATGAAGCCCGATTCCGCATGCTCTCGCGGCGGTCAGTTCCTGGTCCCCTGACATCCGGCCGAAACCCAGCAGCACGCCGAGCAGCACCGCCATCGGGAAGCTCAGCTCGAGGAATCCGGGCATGATGTAGCCGATCAGGCTCAGCACCTCGCCCAGGCCGACCCCGTGATTCACCACCAACTCGATCAGCTTGAGTAATCGTGCGACCACCAGAGCGAAGGTAAGCACGCCCAAGCCCATCGCGAACGGACCTAAAACCTCGCGCACGATATAGCGATCAATAATCTTAGGTTTGAACACTATCCGAGTTTGACACGACCGCCACTTGCAGCGCGTGCCGACCTCAGTCTAAGCCTCGCCGATGCGCAATGTAAATCAGGATACGCCCGAGTGGAAACTTAGATACGATTGGAGCCGATGAAAGAAACTCGCCATCATGACCGGCGCGGATTTTCACGGCGACCACATTCGTCCGAACCTTCTCACAACCGCGAGCGGCGCGAAGTGGTTTTCGGAATCGAACCGATTCGCGAGCTGCTGGCGGCAGAGCCGGATTTGATTCAATCGCTATACGTGAGCGAGCAATTGCAGCATCGCTTTGCTGCCGAAATTGATCGCGCGCAAAAGGCCGGTGCCTCCGTGACGGCGGTTGACGACGCTGCGCTGGTCAGGATGGCCGGTGCGCAGACGCGGCATCAAGGGATGGTCGCGCTGATTCGCGAGTACCGCTACGCCAGCGTCGAGGATCTTATCGCCGCGGCACCCGATCCTCTAATCGTGATCGACGGCGTCACCGATCCGCGCAACCTCGGCGCGATCTTTCGCTCCGCCGAATGCGCTGGCGCAAGCGCGCTCGTGCTGGGACGCGATCGCACGGTGGGGGTCACGCCGGCTGCGATCAAGACTTCCGCCGGCGCCTGGGCGCATTTGCGTATAGCGCGATGCGGTAACGTGGTCAGCACGCTCGAGATGCTGAAAGAAAAAGGCTACTGGGTGGCCGCTTTGGATCCCGGGGGGGATACCTCGCTTTACGAGCTGGATGTCGCACGCCGCCTGGCCCTGGTGGTCGGCGCCGAAGACACCGGCGTCCGTCAGCTGGTGAAACGAAAGGCCGATTTCCTGGTCAAAATCCCGATGCTAGGCAAGGTCAATTCGCTCAACGTCTCGGTGGCGACCGCGGTGGCGTTGTTCGAGATCGCGCGCCGTCGTTCCCGCCTTTGATTAAAGCCGCATTTGGTACGCTCCATCAAAACCAGGTCCAGGGAAGTCTGTTCGCGGCGGTAGAGCGGGTTGCTTGCGCTGCGACCACGTCGGAATGCGCAATATGGTGAACAAACCAATCGCGCAGCATCACCAACACCTCCAGGCAGTTGATTGGCTTGCCGCTGTGCAACTGCAGGTTCAAATCAAGTATCTTGACCAGAAATTCGCGATGTTCGTGCTTATGTTGTTCTAGTGCCGCGTATTTTCTCGACGCCCACAACAGCTCCTCGCGATCGAAATGGTCCTTGGTGTGATCGTGCAGCCGGCCCAGCAGGTCAGCGATCATGGAGCCCTCTTTGCCGTGGAGCATCGCGTCATGCAGCTGGTTCAGATACGAGATCAATTCTTTATGCTGATGGTCGATCGTGGCGTTGCCGACCGATAGGCGGTCGGTCCAGTTGGCGTATTGCATCGTGTCCCCCCGTTTCGACGCCGTTGGCTACGTTCGCTCCTTTTCCTCGCGAACGAAAACCACGTCGCACGTGCCTGGCTCGAAAGATTACCCCGTGGCATTTTGCGAGGCGAATCGCTGGGGCGCGCTCTGCTGCGGGGCGCTTTAAGGGCTTGGCTTGCCTTCGTGACAGGGAGAAGCCTTGAAAAAGAAGAAAGGCAGGCGCGAAATCCAACTTTCGCTGCTATTGACACCCTTCGAAATGCTGAATAAATCTTGGGATTTGGTTATTTGCCGATGTAGCTCAAAGGTAGAGCAACTGACTTGTAATCAGTAGGTTGCCAGTTCAATTCTGGCCATCGGCTTAGTGCGCGTTGGTGGCGGCGCCTTTTTCAGGGGAGAGGTTCCCGAGTGGCCAAAGGGAGCAGACTGTAAATCTGCCGGCTTATGCCTTCGGAGGTTCGAATCCTCCCCTCTCCACCAACTGTCTACGAACGGAGGAGCGCGGGAGTAGCTCAGTTGGTAGAGCGCGAGCCTTCCAAGCTCGGGGTCGCGGGTTCGAATCCCGTCTCCCGCTCCAGAAGCGTCCGTGGGCGGAAATGGCTGTCGCGGCTCGAATGCGAGGGTTGATTCGATATAGAGACGCAAATGTTGCCCATGTAGCTCAGTCGGTAGAGCACTTCCTTGGTAAGGAAGAGGTCATGGGTTCGATTCCCGTCATGGGCTTAGAAACTTTGGTTGCGAATCACGAGCTTCACGATTTTTTAAGGATTACCGAGTTATATGAGAGATTTAATCAGCCTGGCCTGCGACAGTTGCAAGCGCCGCAATTACACTACCACCAAGAACAAGAAGCGGCAGCCCGACAAATTCGGGATCAAGAAATTCTGCCCTCACTGCCGCGCCCATACGCTGC
>DATJOQ010000117.1:0-7139 GCA_035506935.1 Binataceae bacterium (SeqCode)
GCGGATCATCTGCGTGCGATTGCTGCCGCCGTAGGTGATATACACCGGCGCCCAGCTTGCGCCCGAGCGCGGCGCGCCGCGCACCAACCGCTTGTAGCTGTTCACCAATGGCGAGGTGATGGCAGCCAGCGCGCGCGCATGCTTCAGGATGCCGCCAGTGAACCAATAGGCGATCTTGGATAATCCGCTTTCATCCTTCTGATCCTGAAACAGATTGTTGCGGCCGTTCGGATCCCACAGGCTGGTATGGAAATGCGCACCGTTGCCGGTCAGATTGGCGAACGGCTTGGGCATGAAGGTCGCCAGCAGGCCGTGCTCTTCGGCCACCGCACGCACCATCCACTTGAAAAAGGTGTGGCGGTCAGCGGCGGTCAGCGCTTCCGAGTAGACGTAGTTGATCTCGAACTGGCAATTCGCGTCTTCATGATCGTTGGCGTAAGGCGTCCAGCCCAGCTCCTCGACGTACTTGAGCAGCGAGGTCATCACGTCGAGGTTGCGATACAAAGCTCGCAGATCGTAGCAGGGCTTGCTCAGCGTATCGCGCGGATCCCACGGCACGTATTTTCCGTTGGCGTCGGCCTTGAGCAGCATGAATTCGGGCTCGATACCGACGTTCAAGAGATAGCCCTTCTTGCGCGCTTTCTCCAATTGACGGCGTAAAATCGTGCGCGGGCAGTAATCCCATTCCTTGCCCTCGACCTGGATATCCGCTGCCACCCACGCGACGTTCTTGCGCCACGGCAGGATCGAGATCGAGCGGAAATCCGGCATCGCGATCATATCCGGAGAGTGCGGACCCTGGCCCATATCACCTGCGGCGAAGCCCGCGAATCCGGCGCTGCCTTCAGCCATGTCATCGACGCGCGACGCCGGCACCACCTTGGCCTTGGGCGCGCCGCTCATTTCAACGAACGAGCAGAGAAAGAACTCGACGCCCTTCTCCTTGATCAGTTTTTTGACCTGTTCGAGCTTCATCGTAACTCCCTGAATGGGTTGCGAACTCTTTTTGTTGTTCGAGGCCAAGGGTTCTACTCGTGCTTTTTCCAGCCGGGTCCATCACCGAATATCCGGTTGGTTCCGACCAGCGGAATTCCGCAGATCATCGACGCTTCGAGCGTCAACGCGCGCATGTCCTCGGGCTCGAGATCGTGAACATTGGCTTTGCCGCAGGCGCGCGCCAGCATCTGCATCTCGAGCTCCATCGAATGCAGCATGTTGTTCACGCGCTCGGCTGCTTGATCGATATCGAGGCGCTTCATCAGCTCCGGATCCTGCGTGGTGATTCCCACCGGGCATCGGCCGGTATGACAGTGATGGCAATGATACGGCTCGGTGCCGAGCTTCTCGTAATCTTCAATGTAGAGCGGCTTGTTGCAGTTGAGCGCGATCAGCGCAGCGGTCCCGATATAAACCGCGTCCGCACCGAGCGCCAGCGCCTTGGCCGCGTCGACGCCGCCGCGGATTCCGCCCGCGATAATGATCTGAACCTCACCGTACATCCCGATATCTTCGAGCGCCGCGCGCGCTTCGCACACTGCCGCAAGCGTCGGCACACCGGTGTGCTCCTGGCAGATTTCGGGTGAAGCGCCGGTGCCGCCTTCCATCCCGTCGACGACCACTACGTCCGCGCCGGCTTTGGCCGCGATTCGGACGTCGTCGAACACGCGCGTTGCGCCCATCTTGACGAAGATCGGCACCTTCCAATCGGTCGCTTCGCGCAGCTCCTGGATCTTGATGATCATGTCGTCGGGGCCGAGAAAATCGGGATGGCGCGCGGGACTCCGCTGGTCGACCCCGATCGGCAGGTCACGCTGCTTGGCGATGGTGTCGGAAACCTTCGCGCCCAGCAGCAGGCCGCCGGTGCCCGGCTTCGCGCCCTGACCGATTGTCAGTTCGATCGCGTCGGCTACCTTCAGATCGTGAACGTTGATTCCGTAGCGCGAGGGAAGCACTTCGTACACCAGCGTCTTTCCGTACTTGCGCTCTTCCTTCAACATGCCGCCGTCGCCGGTGGTGCTCGAGGTTCCGCTCATCGCCGCGCCCTTGGCCAGCGCGGTCTTGGCGTTGAGCGAGAGCGCACCCCAGCTCATCCCGGCGATCATCACCGGAATGTCGAGTTCGATCGGTTTTTTCGCGGAACGCTTGCCAAGCACGGTCTTCATCTCGCAGCGTTCGCGATAACCCTCGAGCGGAATCCTGGTCAGCGTGCACGGCAAGAAAGTGAGGTCGTCAAAGGTCGGCCAGCGCCGCTCGCGCAGGATACCGAAACCGCGGATACGATAGCGGCCGAGCTCGGCCTTGGTCTGGATATCCTCGATAACTTCCGGGGAGAATGTGTCGCTGCTTTTCAGAGGGCTTCGCGCCATGTTTTCCACTCACGCTTGTCGAAATTCCACAACTTCTGGCCGGCGACGATTTTCTTGAAGCGCGCCGCGGCCGCTTTCGGGTCGGGGAACTTGGAGCTTAGATAACGGGACAGCGTGGTGCTCAGGAAACTTACGTCTGCGTCGGTAAGTTCCTTGATCACCGCGTCGTTGCCGAGTTCGGCGATACTACCGCCTACGTAACAGGTCGCTTCGTACATGGAATCGGCAAAACTCTCGCCGACGTTTCCACACACGACGATGGTTCCTTTCTGCGCCATGAAGCCGGCCATGTAGCCGCAGTCGCCGCCGATCAGCAGCAGTCCCCCTTTCATCGAGACCCCGGCGCGTGCCGCGGCGTCGTTTTCCACTACCACGGTTCCCCCGCGAATCGACGCGCCAAAACCGTTGCCCGCGGCGCCGTGGACGATCAGCGTCCCGTTCATCATCGATTCGCCCGCGCCCCAGCCGACGCTGCCGGCGACTTCGATGGTGGGGCCGTCGATCATTCCGCCGCAGTAATATCCGACGCTGCCGTCGAAGGTGATGTGAACCGGCTGGGTTATCGCGACCGCCAAGTTATGTCGGGCGCCGGGACCGCGTACGACGATCTCGGTCTGGCCATCGGCGATCAGCTTCTTTATTGCAGCGTTGATTTCGCGGGTGTTTTTTCCGTCGCAGAGGATCTCTGCCATACTCGCACTTCCCTGGCCTGTGCTTCGCGTACTCGGTAGGCGCCCTCGAAGGCGGCACGAATCGCGATCTCTTCGGTTGCTACGGCGACAAACGCGTCGGTCTCGACGGTGAGCAGCGGCTTGAACGCGAACCGATCGCGCGCGTAGCCGATCTGATCCGCGGTCGCCGCCAGATAGCTGAACGACCCGTCGAGGTCCGACACCGAGGCGGTCAGCGCTTCTTCGAGCGTCATGCCTTCGGACAGGCGCAAGCCCAAATAGATACCGATAACTTCGGAATCGTTCTCGGTGTAGAATCTGATGCCGCGCTGCTCATAGGAGCGTCGCAGTTTGTGATAATTCGTGATGTGCCCGTTGTGAGCCACTGCCACATCGGGATGACCGTGCGACCAAAACGGCTGCGAATGACTCAGGTCCACCGCGGATTCCGTAGCCAGACGGGCGTGGCCGATTCCGTGGGTACCCAGGAAATCTGACACCGCGTAAGCCGCGTCGAGCGCGTCGGGCGAGCCGACTTGCTTCACGATCTCGAGCGAGTGGCCCATGCTGATCACCTGGACGCCCTCTGCGGCAGCCTCGATATACTTGTCGATACCGGCGGTGTCGGAACTGGCCTCGATCGTCATCCGCATGTACTGGCCGATAGTTTTGCTCTCGCGCACCGCGTAACGGCTTCGCACCAGCTCGGTAATCTGCTTCACCAGCGTCGCCGGAAAGCTGCTGGTCCCCAGCGCGATTCGCAGGATGATTTCTTTTTCGCGATAAGGCCCGTAAAGCGCCACGCCGGTCGAGTCCGGGCCGCGTGCGTGTAACGCGTCGAGCATGGTTACGATCGTGCGACCGACCGGAGTTCTTTCGTGGTTGGCTTTATCCAAAAAGCCGACGATGCCACACACCGATTTCTCTACCTCCGCGAAAACTGTCTAACGCGCGAGTTCGAATCAACTCGCGCTTTTTTGGCGCCCTCGCGCGCCTCGATCGTTATCGGTTGCGCCGCCGTTCGGATGGCGCGACCGCTAAGTTGGACGTCTGGTTCTGAGGACGCCTAAGCACTACCGATCGCCGTGCACGGCCGGATGCTTCCGTCCGCACGCATGACACTCTCGACATTATAATGGTAACCAGCGCCCGATCAGCATGCCGTGGAATCTCTTGTTAAAAACCTTATGCAATTAGACGGCCCATATAAGCTAGTGCTGCGGCTTCCGTCAAGCATGATCGCCTTATCGCACGTAAATTAGCTCAGTCAATCTGAACCGCGTCCGTGGAATCGCGGGGCTATTCACGCGTTTGACCTTCGAAATTTAGCCGGCTTGACAAATCGAATACGATGGAATTAGGGTCTGGCTAATGTTCGCCTATGACCTTAGGTGACCGCGTCACACCAGGGTCGCTCGGGCTAGCGGCCGTGAGTGTTTAACAAGCAGATGCTGCTTTGCGCAGCGTCGCGACGTTGGTGAACCGATGGCAGAGAGCGAAGATACCATCCTTTCGTGGACTTTTGTCAGTCCTTTTTTGAGGTACAAATCTTGAAAGCAGGCTGTGAAAGCGCACGCTTTCGCGGCGGATGGAATTAGCGTTAAACGGGAAAAAGGCTCAATAGCCTAGGAGGTCGAAGTCGTGCGTCCAGTTCAAATCTCTGCTTGCCAATTCGCCGTCGAACGAATCGCCAGTTTTAACGACTTCCGCGCGCGGGTCACCTGGTTTTTGGAACAAGTGCCTCGCGACAGCCACTACGTGCTTTTTCCGGAACTGTTTACTGTCGGGCTTCTGACGACCTATCCGAATTCCGACAAGCTTTCGGCGGCCGATCTTATCCGCATCGAGGAGTTCACTCCTCAATACAAAGATCTGTTCCGCGCGGCGGCGCGCGATCGCAATCAGTTTATCGTCGCCGGATCCCATCTCGAACGTCACGGCGATCGTTATTTCAACGTCGCGCACATCTTCACGCCCGACGGCCGCGATATCGCTCACAAGAAGACGCATATCTTCCCGGCCGAGAGCGGATGGCAAACCTCTGAAGGCGATGAGCTGCAGGTGTGGGAACTGGGGCCGGCCAAGGTCGGGCTATCGGTTTGCTATGAGGGCGAGATTCCCGAAGTAAGCAGAATCCTCGCGGTCGGTGGCGCTGAGATTATTCTCTGTCCTTCGTTCACTTTCACTGAACGCGGCTTCTGGCGGGTGCGCCACTGCGCGCAAGCCCGATGTATCGAAAACCAAATCTACTTTGTGCACTGCTGCACGGTCGGCCATCCTGGCGCGCCGTTGCCCGACGGCTTCGGCCGCAGCTCAATCCTGAGTCCGTGCGATACCGCCTGGCCGGCCAACGGAATCGTGGCCGAGGCCGAGACCAATCGCGCAATGGTGGTCACCGGACGAGTTGATATCGACGAGCTGTACGTGAATCGAAAGACCGGCGCGGCGACCACCTTCAACGACCGGATCCGAAGGGAACCGATGTACCGCAAGTACGATCCTTATAGGACCGAGCGACAGGAGAGCTCGAAAGCGCCGTCGGCGGGTCGTGGGGAGACAGCGCACGCCTGAGCGCTAAGTCAACCACCTTGGCTGACCCGACCGGGGGATAGCCCGTCATAGTAGGGTGCCAAAAGTGGTTTCGGGAGGCGGGACAAGCGAGGCCAGTAAAACCGCGAATGTCGGTGAATCCGTACTATGCGCGGGGGAAAAGTTAGGGTTTGTAGGGAGAGAGTCGTAAGTAGATGACTGAAGAAAGAACACAGACGTGGAGGGATGAAACTGTGAAGAAGACATTCGCTAACATCAGTATCACGCGGCGGACTAACCGCGCCGCAATGATGATGCTGACGGCGCTATTTCTGGTGTCTCTGGCGGCCAGCGCGCGCGCTCAGTATGCGTCACCAGAAGTAGCGGCAAAAGTGAAGGCATATAACGTCCAGACCTATGTCGACTGGGTGAATCAGTACCGCAATACCAAGCCCGACTTCAAACCCGGCGACACTCTGACCCAGAAAGATCTGGAGAAGATTAAGCCGTTCGTTCCGCCCGGGTACTTTGAGCAGATGGATTTCCCTGAGTTCAAGATGGAGATCGTCGCCAAGGACATGACCCCGCCCGAGGCTTATCGCAAGTGTACTGAGAAGTACGGCAGCCAGGTAAAATTGGCTCCCAACGGCGGCTTGGAAGGCTATATCTGCGGACAGCCCTTTCCGCTGTCCGAGCTCAAAGAAGGCGATCCCAACGCCGGCATCAAAACCGCCTGGAATTACAACTTCAGGAACGAAAACTACGGCGTGCGCAACCTCAACTCATGGGGCTTCATGCTGCCCGGCGGAACTCACACCGCATGGGTGCACGAGCAGCCGCCGGCCCAATGGTTCGTCAGCGAAGCTGATCGCACCGGCTTCTGCCCGCCCGAAATCGGTAGCTACTGGGGTGGACAGGGCACGATGGAGCGCCTGATCGAAGGCATTTTCCAGAAGTTCAAGTACACGCATATCGCGGATCTAGGCGATACGACCGCAGGAGTCCTGCCGGTTCCCAACGCCAAGGATTTCGAGTTCAAGGAGTGGGACGCTTTTTATCGTCCGTTCGATATCCGCGGCACCGCGTTCATTCAGTTCCGTTATGACGTCGCCAACCCCGAAGTCGCGGGTCGTCCCGATGACTCTTGGGCGTATATCCCGGTCCTGCGCCGCGTGCGCCGTATCTCGACCGAGGTCAAATCGGACTCGTTGCTGGGCACGGAGTTTACGCTGGACGATTACTGGGGTTTTAACGGCCGCGTGGTCGACTGGGATTGGAAGTTCCTCGGCTACAAGGACGTGCTCGGAACTCAGGCGTCCAAGTGGGACTTCGCCCATTACTTCGGGCCGATGGGCACCATTCCAGACGATCAATGGCGGCTGAACCACTGTGCAGTCGTGGTGCGCTATCCTCATAATCCGCGTCACAGCTACAGCGCAGCGGTTATGTTCATCGATACGGAGACCTGGTTCTGCGTGATCCACTTCCCGTTCGATCGCGCCAACAAGCTCTACAAGACTTGTCAGTGGCAGTACCGATGGTCGGAAGATGCGGCGAAGAATCCTGCGTTCAC
>DATJOQ010000118.1:0-12460 GCA_035506935.1 Binataceae bacterium (SeqCode)
CCGCGCGCGATTTCGTCGTGCCCAAGGCCGATTTCGCGCATCAGCACGTAGACTCCGAGCGCGTTCGCGACGTTCATTCTGCCGCCGACTGGCAGCGCCATATCAGAAGCAACGCGCTGATTGCCGCGAACGATCGAGAATCGGGTTACGTCGGCACCGACACTAATATCGGTCGCGCGAAACTCACCGTCGCGAAGACCAAAAGTTATTCGCCGCGCACGCGTGTCGGCGGTCACCTCGAGCGCGGCCGGAAAATCGGCGCACACCGCGAGGATCCGATCCGAATCGAGCTGCTGGCTCAACGCGCGGAACGAGGATTTCACGTGTTCGAGATCGCGGAAGATATCGGCGTGGTCGAACTCAACCGCGGTAAGGATCGTGCCGTACGGATGGTAGTGCAGGAACTTGGAGCCCTTGTCGAAGAACGCTGTATCGTACTCGTCGCCTTCGATCACGAAATGTTCCCCCGCACCGAGCCGATAGTTGGAGCCAAAATTCTTCGACACGCCGCCGACCAATAGCGACGGATCGCGGCCGGCGTCGCGCAGCACCTGCGCCATCATCGAGGTCGAGGTGGTCTTGCCATGCGTCCCGGCCACCATCAGGACGCGCCGCTCGCGCAGGAAGAAGTGATACAGCGCCTCCGGCATCGAGAGGTAGGGTATCGAGCTTTCGAGCAGCGTGGTGACTTCGGGATTGTTCCGCGTGACCACGTTTCCGACCACGACCAGGTCCGGGATCGGGCTCAGATTGCTCGGACCGTACCCGGCGCGCACCTCGACGCGCGAGCCTTTCAGCAACGACGCAGTGGGTTCGTAGAGTTGAACGTCCGAGCCGGTCACGCGATAGCCGCTCTCCGCCAGCATCCCGGCCAGCGCCGCCATCGCGGTGCCACCGACCCCGATAAGATGGACGTGGCGAATCGACTTTGGGACCGACGCGAGACGCGCGGATGAATCGGCGTCAGCTTCAGGGGGCATCGGCGGAGTTGATCGTTTCCATGATCAGGTCGTGAATCCTGGGACGGAACTCGCGAATCGCTTCGTTGTCGCGCTTGGGATGAACCCGGTTGGTCAGGAGCGAGACCACGATCTCGCGCTCGGGCTCGATCCAGATAGAGGTGCCGGTAAAGCCAAGATGGCCGACGGCGTTAGGCGAGAAATGCTGCCCGGAACTGGAGCGGTTGGGCGACGGCGTATCCCATCCCAGCGCCCAGGTGGAATCCTTGACTGCGGTATCGCGTGTCCAGAACTCCTTCAGGACTTTTTGCGCAACGAAATCCGAGCGGCCGTGATAGCAGGCGAGCAGCTCGCGCGCGATTCGGTCAACCTCTTTCACCGGGGCAAAAAGGCCGGCATGACCCGCGACCCCGCCCATCGCATAGGCGTTGTCGTCATGCACTTCACCGACCAGCAGGCGCTTGCGCGACGGACAGATCTCGGTCGCGGCGAACATTTCGGTGACCGGCTCCAAACGGCGCGAGCGCACCATCGAGAGATCGACGAAATCGGTCGCGCGCAGGTTGAGCGGCCTGAAGATGCGCTCGCGGCAGAATTTGTTGAGCGACGCGCCGCCGATCTGCTCGATCACTTCGCCCAGCAGGATGAAATTCAGGTCCGAGTAGAGGACCTTGCTGCCGGGTGGGCTCTCCGGACGTTCGCGGTGGATTTGCGCGTAGACGTGCTCCTTCGCCCCGCGGCTGGCCATGAAGTTGACCTTGCCCTTCTTCTCGATCTCGGCGATCTCCTGGTAATAGGGACGCCACGCCGGCAGGCCCGAGCAATGAGCGAGCAGATGGCGGAAAGTGGTGTAGGTTTTGGCGTGGACGCCGTAGTTGTGAAAGAACCGGGTCACGCGATCCTCGAGGCGCAGCTTGCCCTCCCGCACCAGCATCATGACCGCGACCGTGGTCGCCAGCGGCTTGGTCAGCGACGACAGATCGAACACGGTATCTAGCTCGACTGGCTGGCGTTGCGGCACGAGGGTACGGGAGCCAAATTTGCCCTCGAAAATTATGTCGCCGCCCTTGCGCACGATAACGGTAGCGCCTGGGACGACGCCGCGCTCGATTGCCTCGTTGAAGGCCCCTTCAACGCTGCTCCAGTCAAGGCTCGCCACCTCTAACTGACCCCCTTTTCCAGGAAAGTGAGGCGCCGCTTTTCCGCCTCCAGCCGCACGCGCACGCCGAAGGGAATCGCCAGATTCTCGGTTCCGTGCCCAACTTCGATACCCGCGATGACAGGGCAGCCGAGGCCGGCGGTCTGCTCTATCATGAATTCGCGCATCAGACGCTTTTCCTGTTCGCTGCCGTCGAAGCCACGCATCCCGCCGAAGACAACGCCGGCCACGCGCTCGAGCGCGCCGGCTTGTTTCAGATGGACCAGCATGCGGTCGACGCGGTACGCCTTCTCTCCGGTGTCTTCCAGGAACAGCACCTTATCATTGAAGTCGGGAGTGTACGGAGTTCCCAGCATCGCGACCAGCACCGACAGGCATCCGCCGATAAGCTCGCCCTCAGCAACGCCGGGATGCAGCGCTTCGCGCGCCTGCAGCTCGAAACTGCCGCCCTCGCCAGACAACAGGCGGCGCAGATGGTCGAGCGCGCGTGGAGAAAGCCCGCGGGCGAAATCAGTCGACACCATCGGACCATGAAAGGCTATCATCCGGCTGCTCTCGACCAACGCATTCAGCAGAAAAGTCGCATCTGAAAATCCCATGAAGATTTTCGGCCGGCGCGCGATTTTTTCGAAATCGAACAGCGGCAGCAACCGGCCGCATCCGTAACCCCCGCGCGCGGCGAAAATCGCCTTGACCGCGGGGTCCTCGAAATATCGGAACAGCTCGGCTGCGCGCTCGCGGTCACCACCCGCCAGAATTCCGCTCCGATCGAGCGCCCTCTCTGAGACTTTGACTCGATAGCCGCATGCGGCCAGCGCGTTTGCGCCGCGCTCCAGATGCTCGCGCTCAACCGCCGCGGCGATCGCAACGACCGCAACGGTATCGCCGGGTTTTAAGGCCGGCGGTCTGACTCGCTCAATCACAGGTGGAGCAAGCTTACCACGCCTCGGCGCAAAATTAACTCAGTGACGCCACAAAGATGGCAGCTGACCGATGATTTGAAACCGCAGGGCTGCCCCTCACAACGTGCGGCCCATCGCTTCGGCGACCGCCTTCAACGACCGCATCAGCTCGGCGAAGCGTTCGGGTTTAAGCTGCTGTGGTCCATCGGACAGTGCGTTTTCGGGCTCGGGATGAACCTCGATCAGGAGGCCGTCGGCGCCGGCCGCGACCGCCGCAAGCGCCATCGGCGTCACCAACGACCAAATCCCAGTACCGTGGCTCGGATCGACCAGTACCGGCAGATGGGTCCATTGCTTGAGCAGCGGTACGGCGTTGAGGTCGAGCGTGTTGCGGGTGGCGGTTTCGAAGGTGCGGATTCCGCGCTCGCACAGAATCACGTTGGGATTGCCCTCGGACAGGATATACTCTGCCGCCATCACGAACTCGTCGAGCCTGGTGGACATCCCGCGCTTGAGCAACACCGGTTTCTTGATTTTGCCGAGCCGGCGCAGCAGCGAAAAGTTCTGGGCATTGCGCGCGCCCACCTGCAGCATCGCGGCGTGCCCGACCACCAGTTCGATATCGTGGGGGTCCATTATCTCAGTGACCACCGGCAAACCGACCAGGCGGCCAGCCTCCTCCAGCAGCTCGAGACCCTCGTCTTCCATGCCCTGGAACGAATACGGTGACGTACGCGGTTTGAAAGCCCCACCGCGCAGCATATGCGCTCCCGCGGCCTTGACCGCGCGCGCCGCCGCCTTTACCTGCTCGGCGCTCTCGACCGCGCATGGCCCCGCGATTACCACGATTTTCGGCCCGCCGATTTCCACTCCGTCCACGCGAATTCGCGAACCCTCGGGACGGACCTCGCGGCTGGCGAGTTTGAAAGGCTTCAGCACCGGCATCACGTTCTCGACCCCGGCAAACGATTCGAGCTGCTGCAACTGATGCTTCCCGCGTTCGTCGCCAACGCATCCCACGACGTTACGTTCGACGCCGTGAATAACGTGGGGTCGATACCCGAGCGCCTCGACTTTCGCCATCACAGCTTTGAGTTCGGCTTCCGTTGCGTGCGCCTTCATCACCACAATCATCGGTCTTTGTACCTCTGTGATATAAAAATGCCTGAGCCGCAGGCCGAAATCGAACCCCGCAACCGGTAAGGCGCGGAGCACGTTGAAATCTCAGCCTAAATTCTACTATTTTTGTCTAAAGCCCTCTCAAGCGTCAGGACGGCGATCGGGTCAAACGACCCTCGCTGGCGCTTGGAACTGCTAAAATCGATGTCAGTGAGACCGAGAAAATCGCTCAGGATGTTGCACACTTCAGACGTTCACTTGGAATCCGACAGTTTCGGTCCGGGTGAGAACGGCCGCAAGATGGCGCTCGCGATGAGGCGTAATTTCGCCGAGGTCATCACGATAGCCAATCGCGAACAGGTCGATCTCACGCTGATCGTGGGGGATTTGTTCGATTCGAGCCGCGTGACCGAGGAGGCCCTGGGGTTCGCGATGGGCGAAATTGCGCGGGCGATGATGCCGGTAGTGATGATACCCGGCAATCACGACGCGCATGACGAGCGGTCTATCTATTCGCGGCTGTCACCGGATGAACTCCCGGCTAATCTGCATTTGATTCTGGAGCCGGAAGGCAAGCGCATCGACTTTCCTGAGCTATCCACCCGGGTCTGGGGCAGAGCGTTGGTCGAGCACAGCCCGGAATACCGTCCGCTATTCGGCATACCGCCGGCCTCGCCGGCAGTGTGGAATATCGCGCTGGCCCACGGATTATTTACCGAATCCGACGAGGGAGTCCGCTCATCGCCGATTACCGCCGCTGATATCGCCGCAACCAATTACGACTATATCGCGCTCGGCCATGTCCACGTCTTCAGCGACGTATCGCAAGGGTCGACGCGGGCATTCTACTGCGGCACGCCCGGACCGATGTATTCAAGCGCGGATTCGGGATGGGTTGCGCGCGTTACCTGCGAACCCGACGGTCAGGTCAGGGTCGAACGGCTGGCAGTAATCAGCTAACCGCAGGCTCTTCAGCCTGAAACTTGCTGCACTCGCGCCCCGCCGCCATCAGGACCACTAATTCGAGCCCGCGCGAGGGCGCCACCAGATGCGCTTCAACGCACAGCGCCCGCGACTGCGGTACCAGCGACAGCGCGATTTCGTCGAGCGTGCCCTCGACCACCGCTGGTATCGAGGGGACCCCGATCAGCCCCAGCGCCGGTCCAAGCAGCGACAGGTAAGAACCGGTCACGATGTTGGCAGTTTCCTTGAAGGCATCGAGGTCAAAACCGCCGAGCTTACGGCTATGCGCGCCATGTCGGCCCATCAGGGCCGCAGCCAGGATCGGCGCACCGTCGCGTGGCATCGCGAGTGAGATCTTGCCTTTTTCGCGGCCGTTTATCGACTGAGTGATGGTGATCAGGCGTCGCGGCAGGCGCAGACGGGTGAGCAGGCGCTCGGGCGAATCGAGATAATAGAGCGAAAGCGCCTTGACATCGATTTTGTCGCACAGCAACGAGCCAAGCGACTCCGATGCGCGGCTGGTGGCCAGGGAGGCTAGCGGGCCAAATTCTTCTTCCGGCTCTGCACCGATCATTGCGGTCTCCTGTCGCTATCTTGAGGCTGGCTCTCGGGCGAGTGCTCCGCGGCGGTCGGATAGATAGCCCCTAGCTTGCTCCGGATTCTTTCAAAACTGCTCTTGTTGAACGGTTTCGTAACATAATCGAGCGCACCTTCGTTCATGAAGGTGTCACGCGTTTTGTCAAATGGCACCGCGCTGACGATCAGGATCGGAACCTCTGGATTCTCACTCTTGATCCCGCGGAAAGCGGCCAGAGCATCGATTCCGTCGACCTGCGGCATGATAATATCAAGCGTGACAAAATCGGGTTTTAGAGTTTTGTACAGGTTCAAAGCTTGGGCGCCATTTGCAGCTTCGGCAACGACCTGAAATCCTAGACGCTCAAGATGATGTCGAATGATATCTCGGATGAACAGGGAATCGTCCGCGACCAACACACGCAGTCCCATCGTCTCGTTCTCCCAGACCGACGAGCCTTGAAGATGCGCTCATCGTCGATGCCCATAGAGCAACGATTGGGCCACAAAAATCGAACTGTCCCATACAAATGTTGCTGATTTATCAAAGCCCTCTATTTTGCAGGTGCGTCAATTTCAGACACTTGTGGAACCTTCGTGAACCAATCAGGAAACAATTCTTGATAACTTGGAACGCCTAGCCGGGAATCGCGCGTCCGCGATGGACACCCTGCTCGCAATCTATCCCACTGCCCGTAAAGTCGAAGAGGTTCTCAAGCAGCAAAGTCGCGACGACTGCCGCCTGGGCCACAAGGTCCTGACTTTTCCACAATTGATCGAAAGACTTTACCGGGAGTGTTCCGATCGAAGGCCCACGCTAAGCCCTCTCGCCGAGCGGCTGGCGCTCGAAGAAGCGCTGCAAGATATCGCTGGTGACGCGCGCAGCTTGCTGCCGCTTAGTTCCGGCGTGATCGACCATCTGCTGGGACTGATTCGCGAGTTCAAGGGCGCAGCTATTAATGCCGACGACCTGCGCCAAGCCGGTCGCGCGATCGATCGGACGGCGGCGACTCGAGTGTCCGCGCTGGCGGAGGTCTTTTTGATCTACCAGGCGCTGCTCGCGCATCGCGGCCTGCACGATCGCCACGATCGCGAGCGACAGGTTTTGTCGATGTTGCAGCAGGCGGAAGCAGGCGGACCGCGGCCTCGGATGCTCGACGGAGTCTCTCAGCTTTTGGTCGCCGAGATTTACGATTTCACGTTGCTGCAATACTTGATCGTAAGCTCTCTTATCCGCTTGATCGGTAACGCCACGGTAACCATCCAGGCCGAACCGCATCGGGTCGATTCCTGGCGCTTCCCCGAATTAACCTGGAACCGATTCGTCGAGGACGAATCGATAGCCGACCAGACTTTACCGCTTTTCATTCGCCGCGGCGGCCGCCCCGGGCGACTGGGCTTCGTACTGCGTCATCTGTTCGAACAGGAGGACGGCGAACTGCCGCCACCTGACGACACTGTCGAGATCATTGAAGCGCCAGATCGATATCACGAGGTTGAAGAAACAGCTCGGACAATCCGGCGCGCACTAGAATGTACGGAGCCGCGCCGAATAGCGGTGGTCGCGAGGGATCTCACGCTCTATGCGGACTACCTCGAAAGCATTTTTTCCCGGCACCGTATCCCGCTTAGCCTCCATCACGGCCGACCGGCTATGGCTTCGCAGACGTCGACGCTTGTCCTGGATACGATCAGGCTGCCGCTGACAGGCTATCGGCGTCAGGCGCTCGATCGGTTACTTGCCTCCGACCAAATCTCGACGCGGGCGTCGGATTTCCGATGGCTGCTTAGAGACTGCGGTTATATAGATCGACCCACCAGAGCGCTCATGGACTGCCTGGAAGATTACCGCCTGCGACTATCGGCCAGGATCGAGTCGGCCGCGGATGACGCAGGTCGCCGTCGCTTTGCCCAGGAGATGTCGCGCGCGACGCGCGGCGCGGATCGATTAGGCGCGCTGCTCGACGCGCTCGCCGAGCTTGAGCGTCCGAGCACGATCGTCGAGCATATCGGCCGGCTGGGTAAAGTGCTGACGTGGCTGAAATTCGAGCCGATAGCTTCGCCAGACGCGCGCGGCCGGGAGCATCGCTCGACTACCCATCAGGTCGTAGACGTAATCGGCGAACTTGCCGACGCGGCGCGGCTAATCGGGTCGGAGCGAGCGCTGTCACTCGAAGAATTTGCCTCGCTTGCAGAAGTGGTCCTTTCCGAGCCGCGGCGAGATCCGTCGCCGCCGCAATCGGACCAGGCGGTGCAAGCCTTCTCGATCCTGGATGCACGCGGCCTCGACTTCGATCTCGTGTTCCTGCTCGGTCTTGAAGACGGCGGCCTGCCGCATTACCGCAGCGAGGATCCGATCCTACCCGACCAGGTACGGATCGCGCTGAACCGGCCTCTGGCGAACCGGCTGCAGGCCAGGTTTGGCGAGCGCGCACCCGTGCGGAAAATCCTGCGCATCACCAACGAACGTAACAGCGAAGATCGCTTCCTGTTCTTCCTCGCGCTCTCGATGCCGGAGCGGCGAATCGTTCTGTCCTATCCCCGCTTCGACGAGCAAGGTAATCCCTATGCGCCCTCGCCCTTTGTCGAGGAGGTTTCGCGCCTGCTCGGCCATCCACCGCATCGTCTCGTTCAGCAAGGGCAAATCGCCGCGTTGAAGGATTGCTTCGAGCACCGTTCGTTTTTGAACTGGTCGGCGGAGCACGCGATGCTCGCCCGGCCCGAAGTCGCGGCGATGATGGGCGAAGAGCGCCTGCGCTCGCTCCGGCGCCGAATCGAGGTCGAGCGCCGCCGTGAACGTTACCTGGCGTTGCCCACGCGCGAGCAGCAAGCTTCGGCCGAATCCAGCCCCGAGCGGGTATCGCTGGTGGACGATTACAGCGGGCGCGTGCAAGCTTCGCCTGGATTGCGCGAGCTGCTGCTCGGCACGTCGGAGACACCGCGTGCGTGGAGCGCGTCGATGCTGGATGAGGTGGGCGCCTGCGGCTTCAAGTTCTTCGCCTCGCGCGTACTCAAGCTCGGCGAAGAGGAAGAGATTGATTACGAGCTGAGCGCGCTCGAGGTCGGCGATCTGGTGCACCGGGTTCTGTACGCTTTCTTTGACCGGCCGCTCGATTTTCGCGATCGGGAGCGTGCGCTGGCCGCGGCCGACGACTTTTTGGACAAGTATCAACCAGTGGCTCGAGAGCGCGCGATCGTGGGCGAGAACGCGCTGTTCGATCTGAAATGGAAAGACATCAGGCGAATCCTCCATGAGCTGGTCGAGCTCGCGTGCGAGGAGTTTCGCGACCACGTGTTCAGTGAAAGCCCGCTGTTGGAAGAGCCTTTCGCATTCACCTTGCGCGACTGGCACGAAGGCAAGATCGGCGAATCGAGCGGCCGTCTCTTGCGCGGCCGCATCGATCGGCTCGATCTGAATCGAAACCAACACGGGCTGATCGACCGCATCCGCGTGCGCGACTACAAAACCGCGCGCAGTCCAGGGGCTTATGCCGACCTGCTGGAGCCCGAGGCGTTCGGCGTGAGCGCTTTCCAATTGCCAGTTTATCTGATGGCGGCGCTGGAGCGCTTCCGCGCCGAGCTCGCGCCGAGGGTCGAGCTCGAGGCTGGGTACCTCGTGCTTCGTCATCGCAGCAAGCGCCAGGAGACCTCGGTGCCGCTGGCGCGGATCGAGACCGACCTCGAACACCGAGCAGGACTGGACCGACGCGGCGAGCCCTCGATCGCCGACACCATCATTACGTTGATCGATTCCGCGCTCGAGGGCGGATTCGAAGTCGATCCGCGCCGATGCGACGAATACTGCCCCTATCGCCGCCTGTGCCGCTATCACAAGACCCTCGGATTGTCGTGAACCGAGTCGAGCTCAGCGACGAACAACGCGCCGCGATTTTCGCGCCCGGCAATCTCGCGGTTCGCGCCGGAGCGGGTTCGGGCAAGACCGAGGTGCTCGCACGGCGTTTCGACGCGCTGGTCGCGGGGGATATTGCCGGGATCGAGCCGCTCTCGCCCGAGCTGATCGCCGCGATCACGTTCACCGAGAAGGCAACTTACGACATGAAGCGGCGTATCGCTCAGGTGCTGCTGGCCGAGCTTGCGATTGCCGACGGTGAGCGTGCCGCGCGTCTAGATCGAGCGCGGCGGCTACTTCCGCTCGCACGCATCTCGACTATACATGCCTTCTGCGCCCGCATCTTGCGCGAAAATCCGCTCGAAGCCCGAATCGACCCGGACTTCGATGTGCTCGACGAGGACCAAAGCCGCACGCTGCTGGAAAGCAACGTCGAGGAGCTGCTGATTGCGGCGCTGCGCAGCGCGAATCCCGGCGCGCTCCATCTCGCTGGAGCGCGCGGCCTGCGCGGCGGGGTTTATCGCGAAGGCGCGATCGATATCGTGGTCCGGGTCGTAACCGAGCTGCATCGCCTGGGCAAAGACGCCGGCTGGCTGCGGCGATCGACCGCCGAAAGTGCCCAAACCCTGCGCGCACAAGGCACGGCATTGAGCGATCGCACACGCCAATTGGTGGAGTTGATCGAAGAGTTGCGGCGAACGGATTTAAAACCGACGTCGCAGGCAGCCCGAGACATGGGCGAGTTCGAATCCGAGTGGCCGCGATTTCGATCGGCGCTGGAATCGTTTAGCGCCAGCAGCACGCGCAGCGATCTAAATACGCTACGCGAACTTTGCGAGGCGCTACCCGACGCCAGAGGGCGCGGTCAGATCAAAGCGCGGCTCGAAGGCATTCGCTTGCTATTGAAAAAAGACGGCAACCGTCTCGGGTTGAAGGGCGAGGTGATTGAAGCGTACGGTGCGCAGCGCGCGATTCAACCGACGCTCGATACGTGCGCGCTAATAGCGAATATTTTCGAGCAGATCGAACGAGGCAAGCAACGCGAGGGTGTCGCGACCTTCGACGATCTTCTTGGCCATACCTTCCGCCTGCTGCGCGACCACGATCCGATCGCTTATCGCTACCGCAAAAATCTCCGGGCGATCCTGGTCGACGAATACCAGGATGTCGATCCGATGCAGGACGCGATCGTGCGGCTTTTGTGCGCTCCGCGCGACGAGATGCCGGCACCGCAATACTTTATCGTCGGCGACGAGAAACAATCGATTTACCGCTTCCGTGGCGCAGACGTGACGGTTTTCGGTAACGCGCTCGAGGCGGCGCCAAGCAAGTTTCCGCTGAGCCAAAGCCGGCGCTCGGTGCCGAGCCTGCTGAGCTTCATCAACGCGCTCAGCGCGCGCGCGATGCGCAGCGATTCGCAGCCCGCGGGAGCGTTTTGGGTCGAATGGAACGAGCAGCATCGGCTGCGCGAGGTCCGGGCTGAACTTAACGATGCCGAGCCCTCGGTCGAGATAATCCTGTGCGCTTCGGCGGACGAGAGCAGCGAGCAAGCGATAGGTCTCAAGCGCCGCGACGAGGCGCGCGCGATCGCGAACCGATGCAGGGAGATGCTCGACGGCGGCGTGCAAGTATCCGACGCCAGTGGCGGACTCCGCCCCTTGTCGGCGCGCGATATCGCGCTGCTGTTGCGCTCGTTCGAAGACGTTCAAATCTACGAACGCGCACTCGGTGACGCCGGAATTCCCTGCTACACGGTCAAGGGACGCGGGTTCTTCGGATGCCGCGAAATTCTCGATATCGCGGAATTGCTCGCCGCGATTAACGACCCCAACGACTCACTCGCGCTGGCGGCGGCGCTGCGCTCGCCGTTTTTTACAATTTCGGATCAGTGCCTGATGGAAATCGCGCTGCGCGCCCGTCAGCATGGCCTTTCGCTGGCCGAACAATTCGCGAGCGAGCAAGCAAACTTCGATTGGCTCGCAAACGGCCGCGACGTCGCTCTGCATGCTCGCGGGATCTTGGTTGAACTGCGATCTATGCGCGAAAGCGCGCCGCTTACAACTTTGATCGAGCACGCGCTCGCGCTAACCGACTTCGAAGCGGTGATGATCGCGCAAGCGCGCGGCACACAGCGCGTCGCCAACGTGCGCAAGCTGGTCGAAATCGCGCGCGACTTCGAATCACGTTCCTTCTTCTCGCTCGCCGATTTTATCGGCCATTTGCGACGGCTGACTATCGATCAGCCAAGGGAAGCTCAGGCGCAGATCGTTGGCGAGGATGAAGACGTGATGCGCCTGATGACGATTCATCAGGCCAAAGGGCTGGAGTTCCCGATCGTGGTGCTCGCCGATATCGGCCGCGGAACGCCGCCGCAGGAGCGAAACTACCTTGTATCCGCTAAAGAAGGCCTGCTGTTGTGCGACACGGTCGGCAGCGGTCACGATGAACTGCCTCATCCGCTGATCGAAAGCCATCGCAGGCTGTTGGCGGAGCAGGAAAAGGCCGAAAGCGCGCGCCTGCTCTACGTCGCGATTACGCGTGCACGCGATCGCCTGATCGTCAGCGAGGGACCCGGCATCAAAGGATGGCATAAGCCTCTGCGTGACTTTCTCGGACCTGCGGCCGGCGCTTTTCTGGGCTCGGTAGAAGATCGGCGAACGGTCGAGATCGATGGCACTCGGCTCGTATTGCACCGCTGTCCGCATGCGAGCACCGAAATCTCCAGTACTTCGGCGGCGGCGTCGCCACCAACGTCGGATGAGATCGAGTTCCTCGCAAGCCAGGCGCGCGAACGCCTTGGCTTCGTGCCGATCGCGAACCACGAACTGACCGTGAGTCCGACGGCGCTGGCCGACTTCGAGCGCTGCCCGCGACAGTATTGGTTCAGAAATGAAGTGGGCTTGCCGGAGAACAAGGGGCTATGGGCCGAAGG
>DATJOQ010000119.1:0-5771 GCA_035506935.1 Binataceae bacterium (SeqCode)
TTGGCGCCGATTGCGATCGTTCCGCCGTGCTTCTCGACGATCGCGCGCGACAGGAACAGGCCGATTCCGATACCTTCGCGCTTGGTGGTGAAGAACGGCTCGAACACGCGTTCCGCAACGCCCGGCTCGATTCCGACGCCGGTATCGGTGAAGCTCGCGATCAGCTTGCCGTCATCTTGCTCGAACGCGACCTTGAGCACGCCGCCGTCCGGCATCGCCTGGGTCGCGTTGGCAACCACGTTGATAAAGCAGGTGCGGATTTTTTCGCCGTCCACGTGGAGCACCGCCGGAACCGACGTCCCTTCTTCGATTACCTCGATCGCCTGGCTCTTGAGCTTGGACTCGGATAACGCCAGCACGTCGTGCACCAGCACGCGCAGATCGGTCGGCGCGGGATGGATTTCGATTGGTTTGCCGTAATGCAGGAAGTTCTGGATCAGTCCCGACATCCGATGAATCTCGGCCTTAATCATCGCGATCTGGCGCAGAAAGGTCTCGCGTCCGTTGGATAGCTGGGAGCCGTAGCGCGTGCGCAACTGATCGACCGCCAGGCTGATGAAGTTCAGCGGATTCTTGATCTCGTGCGCCAGGCCGCCGGCGAGCTGGCCCAGCGCGGTGAAGCGCTGCAGGCGGTTGAGCTCGAGCTCGCGCTCGCGCGCGTGACGCAACTGACTTACCATCTCATTGAAACTGCTCGTCAGCAGGCCGATTTCGTCGCGCCGCGAAGAAGCGGGAATCGGCTCCTCGAGGCCGCGATCGGCGATAGCCTGCGCTGCCGCCGCCACCGCATGGATCGGGCGCACGTAACGCTCGGCCAGGAAATACGAGAAAATTATGCCGAGCGCGAAGATCCCGAAGGCCAGCGTGACCAGGCGAATCTGGGTGTTATGCACCAGGGCGGTGAAATCGCCGAACTCGGCGATCACCTGGATATATCCGATAATGTGATCTTCGACCACCACCGGGATTATCGACGACGCAGCGGTGCTCTGCTCGCCATTGGAATCGAGCGAATCGCTGTGCTCGGAGCCGGCGCCGTGGCCGATACGTTCGGTGATGACAAATTGCTTCGAGCGCGGCTTGAGCGACGCACCGATCAGGTGCGGGTCGGAACTGTAAAAGATCTTGTCTTCGCTCGACGCGATCGAAACCTCGATTCCCTTGTTGCGCAGGTTGCGCACGTAGTTTTCCAGACGATCGCGATCGGTCTTGCCCACCGCGGTCAGCTCCTGAACGCTAATCTGCATCAAGCCCGCCAAGTCGTTCAGGTTCTCCTGCGTCGCGGTCACGATCGCATGCTGCGTCCCGAGACTGACTATGACTACGGCGCCCAAAGTCAACGCCAGCAGCACCACCATGAACAAGACGAGCTTCGCCTTCAGATTTAGAGCTGGCAGTCTACTTTCCATATTCGTACTCCGCGCCGCTGGCGGCTCGATCCCGTCAACGCACGATCGTGATCGGCGTGTGCGTATTGCGATCGATATTCATCGACGCGCGCTGTCTTTAGGTAGTCTATTCGGCGCCGGCTTCGGACTTCTCGTAACGGGCGGCGCTGTTGTTGCGCGGCAGGAAAAGGCGTGTCGCATAAACTATTATCGACAATACTACGATCAGGCCTATCACGCGCTCTGCGCCACCGATATAGCGCAGCACCACTTCGATTTCTTTGCCGAACACGTAACCCACCGACACCACGATCGGAACCGAGATCAGGGCGCCCATCACGTCATAGAAGAAGAAGCGACTGGGTGGAACGCCCAGCGTTCCCGCGCTGATATAGATCAGGGCGCGCAGGCCCGCGAGGAAGCGTCCGTAGAAAATTGCGCGGTGGCCGTGGCGGCGCATGAACTCCTGCCAATAGGCAATCCGGCTTTGCAGCAACGGACTTCCGAGGCCGAAATAGCGCAGGATGCCGCTGCCAAACCGACGCCCGAGAAAAAACAGCGAAGTATCGCCGCTCAGTACCCCCACCAGGCAAACGGCGATCGTGATTGGATAGCGTGTTAACCCCTGATGGGCCAGATAACCGCCCGCCAGTAGAACCACGTCCTCGGGCATCGGCAGGCCGAGGCCGCATAAGACCAGCACGACCAGCAATCCCAGATAGCTGGACGGTTCGACGTATGGTGAGACCAGGCCTGTCACGCATCAACTCTGGTGGTAGCGTGCCCGCAATGCGTCGCGGATTTGCTCGACCGTATCGCCCTCGTCTGCCATGCGCTTGGCCTGCAGCACTTCGTTGACACAGATCTCACATCGGCTGCCGTGACGGTCGCGGTAGCAATCAAGGAGATTCTTATGGCCTATCATCCTGTCGCATCCGCAATAGCAGTGAAGCTGTGCGATCAGCGCAGGGTTGTCGCGCACCACCTGGTATGCCTGCCGTACTTCGCCGGTAAACAGCGCCGGATCGAGAGTGGCGTGACCGGCGCGCTCGGCTTCGAGCACCGACGCCTCGTACTTGCTGTAGCCAGCGTATGCTCCGACGGCTATCACCAGGCAAACCCCAATCAACAGTAAATAGCGTCTCGAGCTTACACGCATGGGTTCACCTCGGCCGTAATAACTGAATATAGCACTTCAATCGCTTGCGGAACCTGCCGCTCGAGGCGGTGGAGCGTAAGACGGCCGTACCATAACAGATCATACGCCAGGGAGCCGCCCGCGGAAACCGCAAACCAATCGCCCGACAACATGTCTTACTTCCCGCCCGCCATATTTCACGGACTCGCAACAAAGGCGACCTAGAAGCAAACGAATTGACCGTCGAGCGGTGCCGCTTCCATAATAAAAGTACCCGTCGGCAAGTCCGGACGGCCGCTTAACCATGCGATGTCCTCAGTGCGGTTTGGATACGCCCGCCGGCGCGACTTTTTGTTCGCGATGTGGCGCTCGCCTGATTGCGCCTAAACCGGCGGCGATTCGTGAATACGCGCTGGACCGGGTTTTCACCTCGTGGTGGCGCTTCACCGGGGCCTTCGTCATCGCGCTCGTGCTGGTCGGATTCGCCGTGCGCAATCTGTATCCGCCACGCCCGTGGCAGGTGGGAGCTGGCCTACTCGCGGGTGCCCTGCTTTTGCTCGTGCGGGCGGCGCTCAAGCGATGGAGCACGAGCTGGAGTCTGACCTCGGAGCGCCTGATCGAGCGACGCGGCTTTCTTTCGACTCGGCGCCGTGAGCTGGAGCTGGCCGATATCCGCTCGGTCGAGGTCGATCGCCACTTTTTGCAGAAGCTGTTCAGCCTGGGCGACGTGGTGGTCGCTTCAGCCGCGAGCACTGACTTCATGATCAGGATGGAGGCGATTTCCGAGCCCGAAGCGGTGGCCGAGACGATTCGTCAGGCACGCCTCAAGCGGCTCGCCTGACGAGTATCCGAAGGGCTTGTAGTGGCACTGGCCTGGCGGCCGCCTTTCATCCCCAATGCCGCAGAGCCGCGCCGCGATAGCGGATACGCGGGCGGATCAGCCGATTATCGGCGTATTGCTCAAGACAATGCGCGATCCATCCGGCGGCGCGCCCCAGCGCGAAGATCGCCGAGGGCAAGCCGAGTTCGAAGCCGAGCATCCGCACGCATACAGTCAGGTAAAAATCCAGGTTCGGCCGCAAGCCCTGGTCCTTCCATACCGCCTCCTCGACCCGTAGCGCGGTGTCGAACAGGCGGCGCGCCTTGCGCCGCGCGATCTTGGCCGCCAGCTCTTTGAGCATCACCGCGCGCGGATCGCCCGCGGGATACATTACGTGTCCGAATCCGGGAGGCAGCCGCTGTTCGCGCGAGAACAGCTCCAGGCAATCGCTGAGACGCCCGCCTGAGGCGAGCTGCGCGAACATCCGTTCGATACGATCGGTGGTGCCGCCATGAATCGGGCCGAGCAGCGAACACAGCGCGGCAAGCGTGCAGGCGTAAAGATCCGCGCCGGTTGACGCCACTACTCGCGCCGCGAACGTCGCCGCGTTGATTTCATGCTCGGCCGAGGCTATCAGCACGCGCTCGAGCGCGCCCACCTCCCAATCCTGGACCTCACCCTCCCGCGCGATTCGCAATAGCCGTGCAGCCATTCCGTCGTGCTCGTCGCCCGCAACCTCGACCTTGCAGCGCGCCAGCGCCAGCGGCAGCACGCCCATCAGTAGCGTCGCCTGGCGCATATGGGAGCGCGGCGCCTGGCTCCGCTCCAGCGCCGCCAGGCTCGGTATTATCGCGGATAGTCTGAGCAACGGCGCCGCGTCTTCTCCGACCGCGGCCCGCGCTGCGGCCGCCGACGCCGGCATCCGCGCGCTTGAGATCTCGGCCCGAAGCGCCGCGACTTCTTCAGCCGGCGGACGTTCACCTTCCCAAAGCAGCAAGCAGACCTCTTCGAACGAGGCGCGCTCGGCGATCTCCTCGATCACATAGCCGCGATAGACCAGGCGTCCGTCGAGCACTGAGCTGACGGCCGATTCCGCCACGATAACTGCGGGCGTCGCGCCCTCGTTGCGGGGCAGCTGCGCGACCGTCACCCATGAGCTGGCTTCGGGCAGGCTGCGGCCGCGACGTCCACGCTCGGGCGTTACCACCCCGCGCAAACTCTCGATATCCGCGCGGCGATAAAGCGCCTGACGGCCGACCTTGCGGCGATAGCTTTTGAGCCAGCCGCGGCTCACGTAGGCGTATAGCGTGCTCATCTTGACGCCAAGATGCTGCGCGGCTTCGCGAGCGTTGAGCATCTCAGCACCGTTGTCGCTGCGAGGAGCAATTGCTGCCGATTTCGCCATTCGGATCGCGGAGCGCCGCCTCACCGATTCGGCTCAAATGGCAGGAGCGAGCAATCAGGCATCCACGAACACCTTGCGATATTCGAACAGCCACTTGCCGTCGACTTTACGCAGCCGGTCGTTGTACCCGCCAATCGCGGCAAGCTCGGTTCTTCCGTTCTTGGTTTGGTAATAGCTCAGGTAGCACGCTCCAGTCGCGTGATCGCCCTCTACCTTGATGCTCAAGTTGTTGACCACGTGCCGCGCCTGGCCTCCTGCCAGATGCTCCTTGTACAGGCGCGTGAAGGCCATCAGGGAGTCGTGGCCTGCATGCTTACCCAGGCGCTTGCTTTCGAACACGCCGTCATCGGTAAAGCACGCAACCCAATCTTCACGGCGGTCCGTGTCGATGGCGAGTGCGTAGCGCACGTAAAGCTCTCGAATCTGCTCGCGATCTTCCAGTTCCGACATAGCTCGGTCCTCCAATGCGTGAGCCGCAAGGATTTTAGAGCACGCCCTCTCGGCGCAGCTCTGCGATATCGTCCCAGCTATATCCTAGCATTTCGGTCAGGATAGACTCGCTATGCTGTCCCAGCTCGGGAGCATAACCGCAGGGATCGCCCGGCGTCTGGCTGAGTATTACCGGCAGCCCAACCAGTTGAGTGGCGCCGAAGGCAGGATGCTCATAATCGACGATATATCGATTCGTCAGCACCTGCGGATCGTGCGGCAGGTCAGAAATCGAATTCACGATCGTGTAGATGAAATCGCCGCCGTCGCGCAGAATCGCGAGCCATTCCGCGCGCGGGCGCGCGGCAAACGTTCGATCGAGGATCTCGACCAGCGCGGCCGCGTTCTGACCCCGCGCCCGAATATCGGCAAAGCGCGGATCGTCAGCCAATTCGCTAAGCCCCAAGACCGTGCAGAAATCTTTCCAGTAGCGATCCGCCTGCAGCATCGCGAACGCTATCCACTGCCCGTCCGCGCACTTGTAGTGGTTCCATAGCGGATTGTAGGCCTGCTCGCGAGGATAGCGTCCGA
>DATJOQ010000120.1:0-3326 GCA_035506935.1 Binataceae bacterium (SeqCode)
AGAACAGATCGCGGATGTCCTGTATTTTGATCGACTCCGCGCGCCAGAGCGAGGTCTGCGTAAAATCCCGCCGCGGTTCCGTCACCAGCATTCCCCACGCCGAAAACAGGCCGGGATAAAGCGGCACCACCACTTCCTTGACCCCGAGCTCGCGCCCCAGCGACGCGCCGTGCATCGCGCCGCCGCCGCCCCCCACCACCAGGATAAAATCGCGCGGATCGTGGCCGCGCTGCACCGAGACCAGCTTGAGCGCGTTGATCATGCTCGCGTCGACTAGCCGGATAACCGCGACCGCGGCTTCCATCACGCTGGTTCCGAGGCCCTCGGCAACCTTGCTCATCGCCTGCTTGGCCCGCTCGAGATCGAGCTTGAGGCGCCCCGCCGCGAAGTAATCCGGATTCAGCACGCCGGTGATCAGCTTCGCATCGGTTACCGTCGGCTCGATACCGCCGAGCGAATAGCAAGCCGGGCCCGGATCGGCGCCCGCACTCACCGGCCCGACGCGCAACGAACCCGCCGCGTCGAACCACGCCATCGAACCGCCGCCCGCTCCGATTTCGACAATATCGACCACCGGCACCCTGACCGGATAGCCGAATCGATTCCGATCATGCTCCAGCTTGTATTCGGTGATTACCTTTGGTTGCCCCCCTTCGATCGTCGAACACTTCGCCGTGGTACCGCCAATATCGAGATAAATAACGTTGGGCTCGTTGCAAAGACGCCCGATCAGCAGCCCGCCGTTGACCCCAGCCGCAGGCCCCGATTCTACCAGCGTAATCGGATGCTCCTTGGCCCAGGTGAAACTGGTAGTGCCGCCGTTCGATTGCATCGCGGAGAACGGGCAGTTGATCCCAACCCCCGCGAGCGCCGACTGGAGCTCACCGAAATAGCGCTGCACGGTCGGCTGCACGTAAGCGTTCATCACCGCGGTATTCGCGCGCTCGTACTCGCGCCACTCGCGAGTGATCTCGTGCGACGCAGTGACGGCCACTCCCGGCAAGCGCTCACGCAAGTAGGCCGCGCACGCCGCCTCATGCTCCGGCGCGGCGTAGCTGTGAAGGAACTGCACCGCGATCGCTTCGATCCCCTCGGCGCGGCATTGCGCGATTATCGGATCGAGATCCTCGAGATGGATCGGCTCGAGCTCCTTGCCTTTGGCGTCGATCCGCTCGCGCACCTCGAAGCGATAGCGCCGGCGCACGATCGGCAGCTCTTTTTCGAAGCGCAGATTGTACAGATCGGGCCGATTACCGCGCGCGATTTCGAGCACGTCGCGAAAGCCCGCCGTCGTGATCAACGCCGTCTTCGCGCCTTTGCGCTCGGTGATCACGTTGATCACCGTGGTGCCGCCGTGGACGAAAAATCCCACCTCGCCGGGCGCAACCTCAGACATCCGGATGGTATCGATCACGCCCTGCGTCAGATCGCGGGGAGTGGTCAGCGATTTCGCGATCCCCAGGTCGCCGGTCGCTTCATTGAAATAGACGAGGTCGGTGAAAGTTCCACCGATATCAGACGCAAGCCGCCACACGCGCGCGCTCCTTTACTGCTTGCGCAATTTGCGCGTCGCCGCTTCGTTCAGAGTTCCGTCGGACTTAATCGCGACGCCATATTGGCCCCGCGCCTGACGCGCCGTGATATAACCGTCGCGCACGTCTTCCCAAACCTGCTCCGCCGGACGCTCGAATGGATTGCCGCATCCGCCGCCGCCTCCGGTGGCTTCTTTGAAGCGATCGCCCGGCTGCAACGCCGTAATTGGCTTGCGCGCACCGCGCCAGCGCTTGCCCTTGCTCAGAGTCTCGAAGTAGTTGCAGGAACCCGGATCGCCGCCATCGAGCCCCCACGGCCGTTCGATCGAACGCCCGTAGCTTGCCGACAGCAGCGTATCAGGCAGCAGCATTTCGTATTCGCGGATCGCGCCGAAGCCGCCGCGATAACGCCCCGCGCCCACGCCACCTTCGACGTTCAATTCATAGCGCACCATCCGCAACGGGAACTTGGCTTCGAGCAGTTCCAGCGAATAGTTGAACGTATCGCCGTTGCTGATCGCACTGACCACGCTCGCGCCGTCGCGATCCTCGGTCGCGCCCCACCCCACCATGCTCGGCTCAACCAGGACCCAGGTGTCGTTCACTTCCGGATCGTGGCCCGCCAGCACGCTCACGCACAGGCTGTTCGCGCTGCCGGCGCTGACGCGATCGGGCACCAACTGTGCGATAGCCTTCCACGCCAGTTCCGAAGCTTGGCAGGTGCCTTCGTAGTACCAGCCGACCGGCGCCGGCGGCACTGCTGTAAACACGGTTCCCGGCGGCGCAATCACGTGCATCGGCTTGAAATATCCCTCGTTTGAAGGGGCGCGCGGATCGACGATCGCCTTGAACACCGTCTTTACCGCCGAGTAGAGCCCGGCCGCCGAGCAGTTCAGCGGTCCGACCAGTTGCGGACACGATTCGGAGAAGTCGAAGGTCATCTCGTCGCCTTGGACTCGTACTTTGACCTTCACCGGGAATCGCTCGTTGCTGATTCCGTCGCCGTCGATCCAGTCGCTCGCCTCGTAAACTCCGTCGGGCAGCGCCGCGATCGCCGCCCGGCTCACCTTCTCGCTGCTCTCGATAATATGGCGGAAGCTCTCACGCACCGTGGCGCTCCCGTACTTCGCGCACAGCTCCTGCATCCTGCGATCCGCGATTTTCACCGACGCCAATTCCGCATTGAGGTCGCCAAGCGACATCTTCGACAACCGCACGTTAGCCGCGATCGTGTCGAACATGTCCTGCTGGCGCTCATCTTCGCGATACAAGCGCACCCCGGTGAAGCGAATCCCCTCTTGATAAATCTCGGTGGCGTCCGCCGGCAGCGAACCGGCCATCTTGCCGCCGACGTCGGTCCAGTGCGCGATCGAGATCGCGTATCCGAGCAGCTCGTTGTTGACAAAAATCGGCTTGATCACCGCGACGTCGTTCAGATGCGTCCCGCCTTCGTACGGATTATTACTCAGATAGACGTCCCCGGGATAAATCTGCTCGCCGTATTTGCGCCGGATCACGTCGACATGCGAAGAGAACGTGCCGGTGAAAACTGTGATTCCGTTAGTCTGCGAGATCAGGTCGCCGCTCGGATCACAAAAGCCGCACGCAAAATCCAGCACTTCGTAAATGACCGGACTCATTGCCGTGCGCGCCAGCACGATCCCCATCTCGTCCGCCAGCGCTAGAAGCTTGCCGCGTATGATCTCCAGGGTAACGGTATCGACACCCCGTCGCTGCGAATGGTATTGCGGCACGGTCTCGGATATCGCGGACACATCTTGCATTGCCATGGCT
>DATJOQ010000121.1:0-12547 GCA_035506935.1 Binataceae bacterium (SeqCode)
CCCACGACTCCTGCGTGATGGTGCGGCGCGGCAATCAGATCGTGCTCGAAGCGCGAACCTCACGCGGTGCGCTATCTGCAGTCTACCATCTGCTGGAGCAGCTCGGCGCGCGCTTCCCGCTGGGGCGTCCGGCCGAATTCCCACATATCGCACTCGAGCGATTGATCTCTGTCGAGCCCTCGCGGATCGAGCCGGTATTTACTCGCCGCGCGTTCGCCTCCGACATCATGAGTTGGAGTTACACCGAGCCCGATCGATTGGAGCTTCACCTTGAACACGACCGCGAATTCATCCCGTGGATGGCGCAGCGGGGAATCAACGCCTTCTCATTCATACGGCACGCCGCGGATTCACAGGTGCGAATCGATCAACTGACGCCCCTGCTGGCGGAGCGGGGGGTCGGAGCCGAGTATGGCGGCCATGTGACGCAACTGCTGCTGCCACGCGAACGCTTCGAAACTCACGCTGACTACTTTCCGATTGGAGCAGATGGCGCGCGCATGCGGCGCGGCAACTTGTGCGTATCGAATCGCGCGGCGATCGCTCTCGTGCTCGCGAACGCGATCAAGTACGCGACCGATTATCCCGAGAACACAATGCTGCACGTATGGGGCGCTGATGTTGAAGGCGGGGCGTGGTGCCGATGCGGCGGATGCGCGCGCATGTCGCCGCAGCTTCAGTACATGAAGATTGTGAACGCGATCGCCGAGACGATTGCGAAAGTTGCCGGGCCGCCGGTCGCCTACCTCGCCTATCACGATACGCTCGAGCCAGACCCTCATCTCGCGCCAAGAACGAACGTATGGTTCGAATGGGCGCCGCGCGAGCGATGCTACAGCCACGCGATCGACGATTCGTCGTGCGAGACCAATCCGCGCTATTGGGAATCGCTCAAGCGCTATGTCGAAATGTTTGAAGGACGCGGCCACATCTTCGAATATTATGCCGACGCGATCCTGTTCGGCGGGATCGGCTTTGCGACTCCCGCGATAATCGCCCGCGACTTGGGAGTGTACCATGCGCTCGGCTTGCGCAGCATTTCGTGTCTGACGTTCGGCGCTTTCAGCGTGATGGCTTATCCGGTGAATCTGATCGCTTTCGCTCGCGGCACGCGCGATCTCAACTTCAATCCCGATTCGACATTGGCCGACGCCGCCGCGGAGCGTCATCCGGCGTGCGCGGCCGATATGGCCATGGCGTATCGCGCGATCGAGCAGGCCTCAAAATTTGTACTGACGTATGGCGACGTGATGGCGCCGCGTTTATCGGGCGATGCAAGAAGCCGGAAGCGTGCGGAGTTACGCGAAGCTGTCGCGATGATGCGCAAAGCGATCGAAGCGGCGGAGCACGTGCTCGAGTCCGCCCGTGTGCCGCTGGTTGCGGCCGAGCGAGAGTTGTGGGAATACGGCATTGAGACGTTAAGCGGTATCGCCGACTATCTGGGCGATACGGAGGGCGCAGCGACAATGAAAAAATTGGAGGCTGCGCTGAGACATATCCGCGCGATCGAGGTCGAGTTCAAGGGAAACTGGGGCCTCGATCTCGAACGGTTTCATCAGGTATGGCTCGCGGGGTTTGGCAAGCGGGCCGCGGACTGAATTCGGAGAGGGCGATGGAGCAGGAAAAAGGCTACGTGCTTCCCGAAGAGCTGCGATTGTTGCGCGATCAGGTCGGGCAGATCATCCGCGAGGAGATCATGCCGATCGAGCAGCGGCTCGATCCTGACGCGGCCGACATCCCGCAGGAAGATTATTGGCGAATCGCGCGCAAGGTGCAGGCGGCCGGGTTGTGGTGTATGGACTCGCCGGCGGAATACGGCGGGGGTGGGCTCGGCACTTTCGCGATGTGCGTGGTGGTCGAGGAGATGTCGCAGCATCGGATGGGCCTGTACAATGCGGGCTGCGGCGTGTTCGGCCGCACTCCGCCGAGCGCGATTTATGGCGGCACGCGCGAGCAGATCGAAAAGTACGTGGTGCCGACGCTCAAGAACGGCTGGCATACGTTCTACGCGATTACCGAGCCTTCGGGCGGATCCGATCCGGCCAATGCGATCCAGTGCCGCGCGGTTCGCCAGGGCGATAATTACGTAATCAACGGCACCAAGATTTTCATCTCGCACGCGCACGAGGCCGAATGGGGCGTGCTGTTCTGCCGCACGAATCCAAAGGCCGGACGCGAGGGCGTGAGCTGCTTCGTGATCGAGAAGGGCACGCCCGGTTTCGTCGCGCGTCCGATTCGCACGATTCGCACTTCGGCGCTGCCCAACGAAGTCCACTTCGAAGACTGCGTGGTCCCCGCAACCCAGATGATCGGGGAGGAAGGCAAGGGCCTTTCGCTGGCATTCGATCTTCTGACCAAGGCGCGCTTTCCTTATTCCGCGGGCAATCTCGGCGTGGGCGTGGCGGCGCACAAGATGGCGATCGCGCACGCGCAGGAGCGCAAGACCTTTGGCGAGCTGCTGGCGCGCCGCCAGGCTATTCAATGGATGATCGCCGACGCGGAAGTCGAATTGCGCGCGGCGCGATGGCTTATCTGGGACGGCGCGTGGAAGGCCGATCGCGGCGAAGATTGCCGGGTCGAAGCGTCGATTGCCAAGCTTTATTCGAGCGAGGTACTGGCCCGAGTGATCGACAACGCGGTGCAGATCCACGGCGGCTACGGCGTGAGCAAAGAATTCCCGCTCGAGCGATGGTATCGCGAGGCGCGGATCCGGCGGATCGGTGAAGGCCCCTCGGAAGTGCATCGGATGGTGATCTCGCGCGATCTGCTGCGAAAAAACGCGTGACGCCAAACCGACGCTCGCGTGTTCGCCCGTGATACTGGCGACCGCGGCGCCTAACTGCTAGAAAGGTCGCATGGCAGAAAGGGGGGAACGCCTGCCACAATTGCGCGAGCTTGTCCGGCTCACGCCCGTAATCACTGATCGGATGGCGCTTGAGGCCAAGCCGGCAGACGAAATCGCCGCCTGCTACGTGCTGACCCACGCCGCGACCACGGCCTGGGAAACATTCAATCGTTATCTGGGGGCGGAGCCAGGCGCGTTGTTCTGGATCGGTGGCGCGGCGGGCGTCGGCAAGACCCATTTCCTTAATTACGTGCTCGAGCTGGATCGGCGCGCTGGTACAATCGCTGCGGAAGAAGCGCGCCGGATAACGCTCGGACTCGAGATTGTGCGGACGATATCGGCGGCCGAGCTGGAAGCGCAGGTGCTCGAAGCGCTCGCGCGGGCGCTGGTCGGCAATCAGCGCGGATCCGCGCTGTGGCGCGAGATGGGCGGTGGCGCCGGCGCGCTTAGCGTGGCGCTGAATCATGCGTATCGCGGTGGTTTTCGTGCGGTGACGCTCGCGCTCGATTTTGGCCTGACCGATCCGAATCGAGGCGCCTTCGAATATCTCGAAGTGACGGCGGCGGTCGCGGCTGGCCTCAAAGATCTGAAGTTTACGATTCTTGCGGCGGGCAGAGTTGCGGCACCGCCGAGCGCGATCGCGCTCGATGTGGCTCCCGCCGATCGTCACGAGGAACTGGTGGTGGCGCATGGACGAGCGCGTCGAATCAAGGAGGACGCGCGCACCGCGTTGCCTGCGTTCTATCAATCCGTGGAGCTGGTCGCGTTCGAGGCCGAAGAGATTTTCCCGCTGCATCCGGTGAGCGTGTCCGAACTCAGCAATCTCGCGAGCCCTCCCGGAACGGTCGCGGTGATCGCGCGCCTGGTGCAGGAGGTTCTGGCGGCTGGCGCCAACGGCCGTCAGCTTGCGCGTCGCCGGCTGGTTCTGCCCTGCGATCTGATCGAGAGCGGCGCGGTCGCGCGCCTGATCGCCACTCGTCTCGGCGGTGGTGGTCGCTCGGCGCTCAAGACCGCGCGCGCCGCGCTCGCCGGACTAAGCGAGGAGCAGGGAGAGCTCGGCGAGCGGATAATCGCCACGCTGGTGCTGGAGCATCTGTGTGGCGACACGCCGAGTCTCGAAATCGGCCAACTACAGAATCGCCTGCCCAGACAATCGGCGGCAACGATGCCTGTGCTCAAAATGCTCGAACGGATAGCCGCTGCCAGCAAGGGCGCGATTCGCCTCGAGGGGACGAGCGCGCGTTTCGATCCGATGGCGGGCGGTGCGCCGGTGGTGGAAGCGTTCAACGCAGCTTTGCCGCTTGCCCAATTGTTCGATCCGACCCTGACGGCCGCGCAGGAGCCGGCCGAGGCGGAGGCCAAGCTGGCGCGGCTCGGACGTGCGATGGCGGCGGCTCTCGAGGATGGCGATCGAGCAGTCGAAACGCTCAAACAGGTCACCGACAACGGATCCAATAAAAGTCTTCAGGAATATTTGGGCGCATTAACAGAATTCAGTGCGCTTGCCGGGGCGGGTCCGAGGGTGTTGCTGGAGGTCGCGGCAGACAAGGCCCGCCGGGCGGCCGCGGTCAAGGCGATCGAGGCCTATGAGAACGTGGCGCGCGCGGCAGGCGCGGTGCCGCGGCTTAACGCGATGCGCGAGTATCTCGAAGCAACCGGGCTAATCGCTGCGGCTGCGGTCGATACTCAGGAGCGCGAAATCGTCGAGCTTGAAACCGAGTGCCGGCTGCTCGCCGCCGAGCTGGATTCGCGCGGCGCGGTCCGCAATCCGCAGATCCTCGAAGCGCTTGAAGCGCGTTTCAACAAATTCAAGTGGAGCTATGCGCAGCGCTACCGCGATGCTCACGCGCGTTTTCGCAACCAGATATCCGCGCTCGCTAGAATCGCCGAAGACGCCGAGCGGCATCTCGAAGCTCTGGCGCGGCTCGATTCGATCGCGGCGTTGGGACCTGCCGTATCCGCGGGATTGCGGCCTGCGACGGCGGAGCTCCGAAGACGCGTCACACCGTGCGAATTCTACGGTCCGCTAGCGCCCGAGAACGTACCGCGATGTGGATGCGGATTCGTGCTCGGAACGATTGCGCCACAGGGTGAATTGAACGACATCTTCGAGCGCATCAAGACCGCACTTCGCTTGAAACTCGAGACCGTTTCGCGTGGCGCTATCGCGCGGCTGATCCAGGAGCACGATAACGGTCGCCGGCTCGAAGGCTTTCTAAAAATTACTCAGGCCGCGCAGACCGATGCGCTGGTCAGGGTACTCGACGACGATTTGACGCGCTATCTTGCGGATCTGCTCGATGAGGGAAGTATCGCACCCGCCAGCCGGCTGGCTGAATCGGAGATCGAAGGTCGAACCAGCCGCAGGTCCAGGGCGCGCGGTTGAACTATTATCTTTGGCTGGGGCCCGGCGGAAATGCGCTCGCCTTACGCCAGCGGAACGACGGGATATGCCATTGATCAAGCAGGCGGAAAAAGCGATCCCGCGCCGCTTCCATCGCCCATAAGAGGCTGAGTCCCAGAGTTATCGCAATCGCCCGTAAAACCTCGAAAGCGAAGCTTCCCTTGGAAAGCTCCTCTTTCTCCCACCCGGTCTTTTCCTCAGCCATACTCTAACCACCATAAGGGTCCCGACTCGCGGGTTCAAGCGACAACGAAAAACGCCTAGGGCATCTTGGGAAGCGGCGGCGGCGCGCTTTCCGATCCGCTAGGAGCGGCGGGCGATTCCGGCGGCGCGGCTTCAGCTTGCTTCGGCGGAAGCGTCAACTTGACGTTGTCGAAGCGCACCTGCGCGTCGGCGCGCGCCCATAGTCCGATCCTGCCTTTTGCGATCTTGGAATCGGCCGCGTCGAACACCATCTTGTTGTTCGCGTAGCACGAGAAGTGCTCCCCACTGGCGACCAGCCGCAGCTGGTACCATACGTTCTTGTCGATCGGCACCACCGACTGTTTGATGATCGTCGAGGCGCCGGCACTCACGCGGGTGAGCGCGAAATAATCGCTCGGGCATCCAGCCACCAGCACGTAGTAATTGTTGGGGTCGACATAGCGCGCGATCAGGCCGCCCGAGCAATCGAGCCGTCCGCCAACCGCTTTGAACGACGCTTCCAGCGTGAAATCGTCGTACTCGGCGGGATCACTAACGACCGTAATCGGATAATATTCGAGCATCTTGTACAGCGACCACAGGAAACGCCCGGGGCCGAGACCGAAGGTGCTGGGCGCGCTGGGCGCTCCGGGATCGCCGATCACGATCCAGTCGCCCTCGACCGCGGTCCAACCCTTGGCCACCTGTCCTTTCTGATCCTGGTCGAAGTCCCAGGTTTTGACCTCGGGAGTGGGGACCGCGGTTGGAGTCGCTGTCTCGGTAGGAGACGGCGCACTCGCTTGACGAGCCCGTTTGCGCGACTGAGCCGGCGATGTGATCAGTATCAAAAACAGCGCAGCGAATGCTGCTATCAATGCGCCGCTCAGAGCACGCCCGCCACGCCATGAGATCATCGAATATGAGTCCGTATCGAATTGAACAATGGTGCCCGCCTTGGTCCGATTGGGTTGCGGCGAGTTTCGTGGATAGGTGTCGGGCCTGTCAAGCAGCGTGCGCTGATCGCTGGCGCTCTCGAAGGTTACCGTGCCCGTCGCGATAGCGCACTTCACCTTTCGTTTTTATTTCGCTACTAAGTGGCGGATCGGTTTGATTTTATTTATCAGTCGCGCCGAATTTTGCTTGACTCGTTGTGGGAGAAGGTGGGATGTTGTGGGGGAAAACGGAGCTCAACGGTGTTCAGCGGTCGATACGACCATACGATCGATGAGAAAGGACGCGTGAGCATCCCCGCGCGTTTCCGCGAAGTATTGGAGCGCGACAACCTCGAGACCCTGTACATCACCAACTTCGTTTCCGAGCAGGGCAAGTGTCTGGAGATGTTCACGCCGCGCGAATGGGAGCGGATGGTCAGTAAGATCAGGCAGAAGAATGGCTTTGATCGTAACGTGCGGCTGTTTCAGACGTTTTATATCGGTGGAGCCCACGAGGTGCAGTTCGACAAGCAGGGCCGGATTTTGATTCCGGGCAAGCTGCGCGAGTTTGCGCGCCTCGAACACGAGGTGACGTTTTCCGCGATGATCGATCGTTTTCAGTTGTGGAACAAGCGCACGCTCGAGGATTTGTTGAGCGCGGCCGAGGAGAATCTCAAGGACCCGGAATTTTTTTCGAAGCTGGGTCTCTGACGAGCGATGCGAACGGCTTTGGAATACATCGAAACTCCGCAAAGCCGGATTCACGAACCGGTGATGGTGGCGGAGGTGGTGTCGCTGCTGGTGGAGCGCAGGCCGCTTCGGATGGTCGACGCCACGGTCGGGACCGGAGGACATGCGATGGCGCTGTTGGATGCGGCGCCTTCTCCGGCGTGCCTGCTGGGACTCGATCACGACGCGCGAGCGCTCGAGATCGCGGCCGGGCGGCTCTCGCGTTTCCTCGAGCGCGCCCTCCTGCGTCAGGCGGACTTCGCGGAATTGGAGGCGAAGGCGGACGAGGCCGGCTTCATGCGAATCGACGCGTTGTTAGCCGATCTTGGAATGAGCAGTTTCGCGCTGGAGGATCCGTCGCGCGGTTTCAGCTTCCGTCACGACGGCCCGCTCGACATGCGGATGGACCAGCGCCAGGACCTTACCGCCAGCGATATCGTTAATCAGGAAAGCGCGGAGGAGATCGCGCGGATCATCTATGAGTACGGCGAGGAGCGCGCCTCGCGCCGAATCGCGCGCGCTATCGTCGCGGCGCGGCGGCGGCAGAAGATCGGGAGTAGCGGCGAGCTGCGCAAGATAATCGAGCGCGCGATGGGCGGCGGGCGGCGCGGCAGTGGGGTGCATCCCGCGACCCGCACCTTTCAGGCGCTCAGGATCGCCGTCAATCACGAGCTGGAAAGCCTCGAGACTTTGCTCCAGCGCGCGCCGGCGCGATTGGCGCCGGGCGGACGAATCGTAGTGATCAGCTATCACTCGCTGGAGGATCGGGCGGTAAAGACGCGGTTTCGCGAGCTGGCCGCGATCGGTGACTTCACGCTGGTGACCAGCAAGGCGATTCGGCCAACCGCGGACGAAATTGCGCGTAATCCGCGCTCGCGTAGCGCGCGGCTTCGATGCCTGGAGCGGCGCGTCGAATGAATCGGCGGCTCAAACCGGCCGAGAAGCCGTCGAGGTTTATGGTGACGGTGCTGGTGGCGATCGCGATCGCGCTCGGCTTCGCCACGCTTATGGTGCGTCTCGAGGTGGTGGAGGAAGGCTATCGGCTCTCCAGCCTCAGCCAGGAGGTCGCCGAGCTTCAGGAAAAGAATCGCAGCCTCAAGTTGGAGGTGGCGCAACTCAGCTCGCGCGAGCGCTTACGTATGCTGGCGGCCAAATATCGCATGACAGCGCCAGCACGAGGGCAGGTGGTGGTGGTGCCGTGAACGCCGCTTTCAAACAGCGACGCTCGCGGATCCTGGGGTTGACCCTCGTGCTGGCGTCCTTCTTTGTGATCGTGGTGGTACGCCTGGCGATACTGGTGGTGTTCGACGGTCCGCGCCTGGCCTCGCTCGCGCGCAGCGAGCAGACCGAGCGTCTCGATTTGGCCGCGGTGCGCGGCCCGATCGTAGATCGGCATGGCGAGGTGTTGGCGCTTTCGGCCGAGAGCCGCTCGGTCTATGCGCGCCCACGCCGCCTGCTCGAAAGCACTACGGTGACGGACCGCGCGCGCCTGGCGGCCGCGCTGGATCAGTCGAGCACCGAGCTCGAAGCCAGGCTGGCGCACCAGGGGTCGTTCGCCTGGCTGGCCCGGCAGATTCCGCGCGAGCGCGCCGACGCCGCCGAATCGCTCGGATTCGACGGAGTGGGCACGGTCAGCGAGTACAAACGCTTTTACCCGGAGAGCAACCTGGCCGCGGCGGTGGTCGGGGTTGCGGGAGTGGACGGTCAGGGGCTCTCCGGAATCGAATTGCAGTACGACAGCCTGTTTCGCGGCGCGCCGGTGGTGCTGAGAGTTAATCGCGACGCGCTCGGCCATCCAATTCTCGATAGCCCCCTGGTGCTGAAGAATCCCGAACCGGGAGCGCGCCTTGAGTTGACGCTCGACGCCGGGATCCAGGCGCTGGCGGAGAAAGAGCTCGGCGCGCAGTTGAAAGTATCGGGCGCGCGGCGCGGCACCGCAGTGGTGCTGGATCCTTTTAGTGGAGAAGTTCTGGCGCTGGCTGTGGTCAGCCGAGCCGGCGCCGAGGAGCGGCTGCATGAAAGCGCGATTCAGGACGCGTTCGAGCCCGGTTCAACGATCAAGGGAATCCTGGGCGCGATCGCGCTTGAAAATCACGCGATCACTCCCGAGCGCAGGATTTTCTGCGACGACGGCACGATGCAACTCGGTGGCCATACGATCCATGATCATGGTCGACATGAGTGGCTCGACCTGGGCGGCATAATCGAGGTCTCTTCGAATATCGGGGCGGCGAAGATCGCGCTTTCGCTTGGCGCTGATCGCTATTATGAAGGACTGAAGGCCTTCGGATTCGGTTCGCGCACTGGGATCGACCTGCCGGGTGAGGCAGAAGGACTGCTGCGCGCGCCTGCGGGTTGGAAGCAAATTGATCTTGCGACGCATGGCTTCGGGCAGGGTATCGCGGTGACGCCGATCCAGTTGGCTTCGGCCTACGCGGCGATCGCCAACGGCGGCCAGTTGATGCGCCCGTTCGTGGTGCGCGCGGCCTACGACGCTTCCGGCAACGAGATTTTGCGCCATACACCGCAGGTGGTGGGGCGCGCGATTTCTCCCGACGTCGCTCACGAGATGAACCATCTATTGCGCCAGGTGGTGAACAGCGCCGACGGAACCGGACGGCGCGCGCGCGTCGCGGATTTCACCGTGGCGGGCAAGACCGGTACGGCGCAGATGCCGAATCCAGCGACCGGCGGCTATTACCAGGATCACCTGGTGGCCTCGTTCGTTGGTTTTCTTCCCGCGGATGATCCCCGCGTGGTGATTCTGATCGTTTTGGAGGATGTGGGTGAGGGGCATGAGGGCGGGCTGGTCGCGGCCCCTGTTTTCAGTGAGGTCGCGGCCGGCGCGCTGGGGCGGCTCGAGGTCGCCGCAAAGCCTGAGGGCTATGAAAGCGCTGCCCTGGTGGGGTCGTTGCGCGCGATAAGCCTCCACGACTCGGAGGACGAGTCGTCGATGAGCGCTGCGGATGCGGCGCCTGAGAGCGCCGCGCCTGAAGTCGCGCGCGCCGACGATATCGCGCCCGATTTTATCGGGCTAAGCCTGCGTGACGCACTCAAGCTCGCGCGCAATGCGGGCGTCCAAATCGCGATCGAAGGACACGGCTACGTTGCGGCGCAGACGCCTGCGGCTGGCGCCAGGCTCGGCAAATCGGCAATCCGGCTCAAGTTCACCGCCGATCCATCGGTATCGGCGAGCGCAGGCGCGCGGCGATCCGGCACTCGGCTGAGCAGAAAGGGTAAGAGATTGGCGCTCGCGGCGGCTTCGTCGCGGGGAGACTAGACGTGAAGCTTGCAGAGCTCCTGGCGGCCGCCGACGGCTTCACCGTCCACGGCGGCTGCGAGCTGGAGATCGGCGGGCTGAGTTACGATTCGCGCCGGGTCAACGCCGGCGATCTTTTTTTTTCGCTAGCTCGCGATGCGCAGCAGAACCGGGCGCATCTGCAGGAAGCCTTGGGCCGCGGGGCGCGCGCTGTGGTGGTGGAGAAGTGGCGCGGAAACGAGCGCCCTGCGGCAACCCTGATCGAAGCTCCGCGGCCGCGTCGACTGATGGCGGCGGTCGCGGAGCGCTTTTATAACGCGCCGAGCGAGCGCCTGGATCTGATCGGCATCACCGGTACCAGCGGCAAGACCACTACTACATATTTGTTGGCCGAGATCTTCGAGGCTGCGGGCGAGCGCGCCGGGGTTATCGGATCGATCGGAGTTTCGTTTGGCGAGCAGCTTCGTCCAAGCAGTCTCACCACTCCCGAGTCTATCGACTTCAATCACTGGCTTGCGGAGATGGAACATGCGGGCGTGAAGCGGGTCGCAGCCGAGATATCGTCGATCGGGCTAGAGGAAGGCCGAGCCGATCGGCTGAACTTTCGCGCCGGGATGTTCACCAACCTGGGGCGCGATCATCTCGACTATCACGGAACGATCGAAAATTATTTCAAAGCCAAGCTGCGGCTATTCACCGAATTGCTGCCCGCGAGCAAGCGTCCCGACCCTGTTGCGATCGTGCGCGGAGATGATCCGTGGGGGCAGCGCGCGTTGGCCGCGATCAACGGGCGCAAAATAAGCTTCGGATTGAGTTCCGCGTGCGACGTCTATCCACTAAGTTGTACGGCGGAGCTGGATGGGATTCGCGCGGTGGTGCGGGCGCAGAATCGAAAGTTCGAGCTCAGCTCGCCGCTGCTCGGCAATATCAATTTGCTCAATATTCTCGCGGCAGCGGCGCTTTCGCTGGCGCTCGAGATCAAGAGCGAAGCGGTGGTCGAGGGCGTGCGGCGCTTCAGGGGCGCGCGTGGTCGGATGGAGGTGGTGGCGGCGAAGCCGGGAGTGACGGTGGTGGTGGATTATGCGCACAAGCCCGACGCGCTGGCCGGCGTGCTCGAGAGCCTGCGCGCGCTCGGACCTCGCCGTTTGATCTGCGTGTTCGGATGCGGCGGCGATCGCGACCGCGGCAAGCGGCCGTTGATGGGCGAGATTGCCGCGCGGCTTTCCGACCTTCCGATTCTCACTTCCGACAATCCGCGTTCGGAAGATCCGCTCGAGATCATCGCCCAGGTCGAAGCCGGAATCGCTGAGCGCGGACTCGCGCGAATCGAGGAGCGCGCGGTGGCCACGCATCCGGGCTATATTGTCGAGCAGGACCGCCGCGCCGCGATCGCCGCGGCCCTAAGGCTTGGCGTCCCGGGCGATATAATCGTGATCGCGGGTAAGGGGCATGAAGATTATCAGCTCGTCGGCGATCGCAAGCTCAAGTTCGACGATCGCGCGGTAGTGAAGGAGATTCTGGGGCTGCCGGAAAACTAAACGATGCGAATCAGCCTGCCACAATTGCGCGCGGCGCTGCGCTGCGATCCGGTCGCAGGTGGCGTCGCGGAGAGCTTCGCCGCCGTCGCGGTCGATTCGCGCAAGGTCGGTCCGGGCGAATTGTTCGTCGCGATTCGCGGCGCGCGGCGCGACGGTCACGATTTTATCCGTGATGTACTCGAGCGCGGCGCAAGCGGCCTGGTGGTCGAGCGATGGCCGCTCGGCGAACTGCCCCGCGGCGTGAATCCGGTGGTCTTCAAAGTTAACGATACGCTCCACGCGCTCGGCGATATCGCTGCCACTGCGCGTAAAAATCTTCAGGCCCGCATCGTCGCGATCACCGGCACCGCCGGCAAAACCACTACCAAGCAGATGACGACCGAAGTGCTGAAAGCCGCTGTGGGAGCGGTGTTTCCGAACGGTGTCGGTGCGGCCGAAGGCAGCGAGAACAATCTTATCGGCCTGCCGATGACGATCCTGAAGCTTGCGGGAAACGAATCGGCGGTGGTGCTCGAAATGGGCATGAACGCGCTTGGCGAAATTGCGCGCATGACCGAGATTGCCGATCCCGACGCCGGCCTGGTCACCAATATCGGCCTCGCGCATCTGCGGCCATCAGCGGGCTCGCTCTCGATGGGCAGCGGTCCGGTTGCGCTC
>DATJOQ010000122.1:0-3094 GCA_035506935.1 Binataceae bacterium (SeqCode)
GCGTCCGGCGCCAGCGCCTGTTCGATACTGGTTATTGCAGGCAGTGGTTCGTATTCGACCTCGATCAGTTCGAGAGCGTCTTCGGCGATATAGCGATCCACCGCGGCGACCGCCGCCACCGGTTCGCCGACGTAACGAACCTTGTCGGCGGCGATAGCGTATGACTTGTTGAGGCGCATGCCCGGCAGCGCGATCACCGGCGGCAGCGGCTCCGACATTTCGACGGCCTGCTCACCAGTGAGCACCGCGAACACGCCTGCGAGTTTCGCCGCCGCCTCGATATTCACGCGTTTGATGCGCGCGTGCGCGTGCGAGCTTCCGAGGATGGCACCATAGAGCATGCCGGGAAGATCGATGTCATCGGTGTAGCGGCCTCGGCCGGTAAGAAAGCGCGAGTCCTGCTTGCGCTGACAAGATTTGCCGATCCAGCCCGGATTAATTGCTTCTGCCATCGCCGTCGTTCTCACCCTGACGCTTATCCGGCAGTGCCTGACTTCAGCGCGCGCAACTTGACCGCAGCCGCCTCGATCGCTTTGACGATATTGGTGTAGCCGGTGCAGCGGCAGATGTTGCCGGAAATTCCTGCGCGGATCTGCGGCGGGGTTGGATCAGGATTGCGCGCGAGCAGTTGGCGCGCGCTCAACACCATCGCTGGCGAGCAGAATCCGCATTGGAGTGCGTGCTTTTCGCGGAACGCCTCCTGTATCGGATCCAGCTCGCCGCCGCTCGCCAAGCTCTCGGCAGTCAGCAAATCGGCCCCGTCGACTTGAATTGCGAAAATCATGCACGACTTGACCGCGCGCCCATCCAATATGATCGTGCATGCGCCGCACACGCCGTCCTCGCATCCGATATGCGTACCCTTGAGCCCCAGGTTGTCACGAAGGAAGTCGACCAGTAACAATCTCGGCTCGACCTCTTCGCAATACGCGGTACTGTTGATGGTCACGCGGATGGTTGCCACGTCGGGTCTCCTACACTCGCGCACCGGCTCGCTCGCAGGCTAATCGCAACACCCGCGCCGCCAAAGCTGGAGCGATCGCCCGGCGATACTGCGCGGAGGCATGAACATCCGAAGGAGGATCGGTACCCTCCAGCACCAGATCAGCTGCCTGAGAGACGGCGTCATCGTCGATTCGCCTTCCACGCAACGCCTGCTCGACCGCCTTTGCTCTAATCGAGGTCGGACCCATCGCGCCGAGACCCACTGTTATATCCCGGCAATGGCCATTCTCGTCGAGAACCACGGCCGCGGCCGCTCCCACCATCGCAGGCCCGTTAGTTCGCCGGCTGATCTTGATATGAGCTCCGGCACTGCGTGCTTGCGCGCGCGGGATTTTAATCGCGGTCAGGATTTCGCCCGGTTGCAGGGCGGTGGTCAAAAATCCAACAAGGAAGTTATCCGCCGGGATGGCGCGCGTACCTTTGGGGCCTTGCACTATGAGTTCAGCCTTCGACACGATCGCGGCGAGCGGAAAGTCGGCGGCGGGATCAGCGTGACAGAGACTCCCGCCAATCGTGCCGCGATTACGCACCAGCGGATCGGCGATATGGCCGGCGGTCTCCGCCAGCAGCGGGCATTCGCTGCGAACGATCGGCGAGTTCTCGATCGCGTCGTGAGTCGCCAGGGCTCCGATCACGAGATTGCCGCTGTCAATACGGATTTGGTCAAGTCCCGGGATCCGATTGATATCGATGATATGCTGGGGAGCGACCAGTCTCAGCTTCATCATCGGCAGCAGGCTTTGTCCGCCGGCCAGCACCTTGGCCCGGTCGCCGTAGCGCTGAAGCGCCGCGATCGCTTCGGGAATCGTAGCTGGCGCCTCATAAGTGAAGGTTCGCGGTCGCATGATTGTCCGGACGAAAGAGCCTGCCTAGGTTCGGTCGCTTATAGGCTCAAGATGAAAGGATGATCAAGGACAGTCGAGCAGAATGGGAACCACGCTGGTTTAGGCAATAGGCAACCGGATCGGACCGAAAACCAGTGCCTAACCTGCCATGAAATTTCTCAGTGGAATACCCGTGCCGACTTCGGTCAGGCGGCGAGACGCAAATTTCCACTCCCCGCCGACTTTCGCGTATTCGTCTTCGTAGTAGCCCGTGCCGATCCACTCCAGATTTATCTTTGCGCTTCGCATCTCGACGTAGCATCGGCCAGTCGCCCTGTCAGCGCCCTGCAATTCGACGAGGTGAGTGTGGGCGAAGGGCCTCGGGTACAGGTTCTTGAACATGTTCTTGTACATTTTCTTAAGGTCGGCCGTGCCGCGCGAGACCACCTCCTGCTCCTCGTTTTTCGCGGTGAAGGTTCCATCCTTGGTGAAGAGGCGCACCACGCCGTCGATATCGCTTCGGCACAGGCAATCGCTGTAGCGGATCGGAAGATCGCGAATCGCCTCGCGGTCGGCCATCTCGCGCAGCAATTGATCGGCGGGTTTCTCGGCTGGCGGCGAATTTATGGGTTTGCTTCCCATTTTCCACGGCCCCCTGATTAGGATGCGCCAGTTTCCCCTGAAGCTGATTCCTGGCCCGATGCAAGTTCACGTTCCAAACGTTCGATATCCGCTTGCGAAAGCGCGAAGTATGTCGCTTCCGGATGATGCAGCACCATCGCCGACACCGAACCCTCAGGCTCCATCATGAAGCCCTCGGTCAGCGCGACGCCGATATTGTTCTCGATATCGAGGAGGCGGAAAAGCTGGGCCTGATCTTCGAGCCGCGGGCAGGCCGGATAGCCGAAAGAAAATCGCCGGCCGCGGTAGTGGCTCTGAAATAGATCCTTCATCGTCAACCCGGGCGGATCGCCGATACTCCACATCTGGCGAATCTTGAGATGGAGCAGCTCGGCGAACGCTTCGGCGCCTTCCAGCGCGAGCACTTGCAGAACGTGAGAGCGTAGATATTCGCCCTGCGCGTTCCATTGATTGGCGAGCGCGCGCACCCCTGGACCGACGGTGGTAGCGAAGAAGCAGACGTAATCCTTCCGGCCCGATGAGCGCTTGGCAACGAAATCGGCGAGGCACAGGCACGGGGCGTCGCTCTGGCGTCCGAAAACAAAACTCTCGCGCACGGTTTTGTGATCGTCGCCGTAAATCAG
>DATJOQ010000123.1:0-8766 GCA_035506935.1 Binataceae bacterium (SeqCode)
CCCGCCGTCGGATGGCTGACGGTGCTGATAATCGCCTGGTTGCTCGGCCGTGCCCAGCCTACATTCTTAGCCGGCGCGAACCTTTGCGCGCTCGCGCTGCTGCTGATCCCGGTCATGTGGGTCGTGGCGAAGCGGATGCCGGGTCCGTTCTGGCCGCAGCCGAGCTATTGGAAACCGATGCTGGTATTCGGTCTGCCGTGTGTGATCAGCAGCGTGCCGCAGATTCTGAATCTTCGGCTTGATCAAATGTTGATGGCGGGTCTCTTGCCGCCGCGATTGCTCGGCCTGTACGTCGTCGCAGTAGCCTGGAGCAGCGCCACTGCTCCGTTGCTGGCGGCTTTGGGTGCGGTACTGTTTCCGCGCGTCGCTTCGCAGACCACACGCGAGCAACGGGTCGAGGCCTTGGCGCAAGGCAGCCGCTTGGCGATCCTCGCGTCACTGCTGGTGGCGGTCGTGGTGACGGCACTCACGCCGCGCGTGATGCCGCTCCTGTTCGGAGCAAAATTTGCCGCCGCTATTCCTGCGGCTCTGGTGCTGGTGGTGGCGGGAGCAATCTCGGCCTTTAACACGGTGAGCGAAGAAGGACTCAAGGGACTGGGATATCCGGCGATGGTGATGTGGGCGGAGTTCGGTGGGTTGGTGGTGACGGTGGTAAGTTTGTGGCTGATGCTGCGTCCGCTCGAAATCATGGGCGCGGCGCTCGCTTCATTGCTCGGATACAGCACCGTGACGGTCTGCCTGGTGGCTTCCGAGCGTTCACTGACCGGCTGTTCCACGACGAGTCTATTGTTCCCGCGCGTCGATGAAGTCCAGATGGGATGGAGGCGCCTTCAAATCCTGCTCGGCATGAACTCTATCTAGCGGACCGCCTGGCCCTCAATTGAAAATCTGTATAAGCAGCGCCAGCCCCTTCTGGACCTTCGATTTGGCGCGGCAAATGGAGCGGCTCGGATATCTCGGCCGCCTTTACACTGGCTATCCCCGTTCGAAAGTCGAGCGCCTGCCGCCGGCGAAGGTCAGCACCTTTCCCTGGCTGGTAGCGCCGATGATGGCTTTGGGGCGACTCGGCATGCATCGCGTCGCTCGACGGATGCAAGGAATCGTTGCCTCCTCCTTTGATAACTGGACCATGCGTGCTCTGGAGCCCTGCGACGTCTTCCATTCGCTTTCAGGATTCGGATTAAGAAGTCATCGCGTGGCCAAGGCAAGATATGGCGCGCTGACGGTTTGCGATCGTGGCTCATCTCATATCGAGTTTCAGGACGAGATAATCGCCGAAGAGCACGCGCGATGGGGGATTGCGTATCGCGGGATCGACCGCTCGATCGTCGAGCGCGAACTGGGTGAGTACGGATTCTGCGATCTGATCACGGTCCCGTCGGAGTTCGTACGCCGCTCGTTCATTCAGAAGGGCGTGCCGGAGCTCAAGCTGGTCAAACGGCCCTATGGAGTCGATCTGACGATGTTCCGGCCGGTTGCGAAAGAAGACAAAACCTTTCGCGTAATTTTTGTCGGGGCGATGACGCTTAGAAAAGGGCTTCCATATCTGCTCGAAGCGGCCTGTGCGCCCGGTGTTCCGCCGCTTGAGTTATGGTTGATCGGCAGCGTCGACGCCGAGGTTGCGCCCCTGCTCGCCAGGTATCGCGATCGCTATCGGCATCTTGGCGTGATTCCCCGTTCCGAGCTTCACAAATACTACAGCCAGGGCTCGGTATTCGTAATCGCGTCTATCGAGGAGGGGCTGGCGTTGGTTCAAGCGCAAGCGATGGCGTGCGGCCTGCCGGTGATCGCGACCACCAACACCGGCGCCGAAGATCTGTTCTCGGACGGGGTTGAGGGCTTCATCGTTCCGATCCGGAACGCCCAGGCGATTCGCGAGAAGATAATATATCTTTACGAGAATCCCGCGATTCGGGACGAGATGGCTGAAGCTGCCAAACGCCGCGTGCGCTCGCTGGGCGGCTGGGATCGCTACGGCGATCTTGCCGCGTCGTGCTATCGACAGATATTGTCCGCTCGGTCGGGGTTTACGGAATTGAACGTGGACGCCTCGGGCGCGGCTTAATCGATAATCCGTGAAAATCCTGCTGCACGATACCACGCTCTATGGGCCGCCAAGCCCATTCTTCGTCGAAGGATTGCAACTGCTGAAAAAGAGTCATCGATGCGATTATGAATTCGTAGACCTGGCCGAGTTCCTGAGACCTTTGCAGAAATCTCTGGTTCATAAGATCGGATATCGGATTCTCGGACGCCGCCCGCTGACCTATTGGGCCTTGAATCGTGCGATGCTGGAAAGCGCGCGGCGCCTGCGGCCGGATTTGCTGATCGTCTGCAAGGGAGCCTACGTAGCGCCCGACACGCTGAAGTCGATTAAGGCTGAGACCGGGGCGACACTGATAAACTACGCTACCGACGATCCGTTCAACCCATTAGTCAGTAACAGCTCGTTGGTTGAATCAGTGAGTATCTATGATCTATTCGCCACGACCAAGCGAGCGATAATCGAGGATTTGAAAAAGGCTGGATGTAAGAACATCGTTTATATCCAGTTCGCATACCAACCGTCTGTCCATTTTCCGGAAGCACCAGCCACGGCACAGGAGCGCGCTCGTTTCGAATCCGACGTGGTATTTCTAGGCGGCTGCGACGCCGATCGGATTCCTTTTTTCGAAGCGCTGGTGCGGGCCTTTCCTGACCTCCGGCTACATCTTTATGGCGGCTACTGGCAACGTCATCCCACCTTGCGTCGCTACGCTCGCGGGATGGCGGTGGGACGCGACTATCGGCTGGCGTTGAGCGGCTCCGCGATCGCACTCAACCTGGTCCGTCGGGCTAATCGCGACGGTCACGTGATGCGCACTTTCGAAATTCCGGCCTGCGGCGCTTTCATGCTGGCCGAGCGCACCGACGAACATCGTGAGCTGTTCGACGAGGGCCGCGAAGCGGCATATTTCTCCTCGCCCGACGAGATGGTTGAGCAGGTTGGTTTTTACCTGGCTCATCCGTCGTTGCGTAAACAGATCGGCGACGCTGGCTATCGCAAGGTGACGAGCGGACGGCATACTTACACCGATCGGCTGTTACAGATGATCGCTGCCGCCGGAGCGCCCGCACCGCTGGCGGATGAATATATACGGGCGACGTTTTGAAGTGATCGCAGGATGAATATCGGTATCAGTAGCGCGCAGCATTTCTGGACATTCGATCTCGCGCGGCAGATGGAGCGATTGGGCCATCTGGGCTGTCTCTACACTGGGTATCCGCAGTGGAAAGTAGATCTGCCGTTGCGCAACAAGGTGCGCTGCTTTCCGTGGGCGATGGGCCCTACCATGCTCGCGAGCCGCTTGGGTATCAACAGCCTTCAACGCGGACTTCAACTCCCCACCGCGCGCTGGTTCGACCGCTGGACCGCGCGCACGCTCGAGCCGTGCGATATTTTTCACTGCGTTTCGCTGTTTGGATTGGAGAGTCATCGGGTCGCCAAACAGCGCTATGGGGCCATCACTGTCTGCGACCGCGGCTCCTCTCATATACTGTTTCAGGATCGCATTCTGTCGGAGGAATACGCCCGGTGGGGGATTCCATATCGCAAGATCAATCCTGAAGTTATCGAGCGCGAGTTGAGCGAGTACGCAAACAGCGACCTGATTGCGGTGCCATCTGAGTTCGTGCGCCGCACGTTCCTCGAGCAGGGCGTGCCCGAAAAGAAACTGATGAAGCTGCCCTTTGGCGTGGACCTCGAAATGTTCCGGCCCGAGCCCAAACAGGACAAAATCTTCCGCGTGATTTATGTCGGACACATCACGCTGCGAAAGGGACTGCCGTATCTGCTAGAGGCCATCGCGGGACCCGGCCTGCCGCCGCTCGAATTGTGGCTGATCGGAAGCGTCGATCCCGACCTTCAGCCGCTGCTGGCCAAATACCAGGATCGGTTCAGACATCTGGGTGTCATCGCGCGCTCCGAACTATACAAGTACTATAGCCAGGGTTCAGTGTTCGTGCTCGCTTCTATCGAGGAAGGGCTGGCGCTGGTGCAGGGGCAGGCGATGGCTTGCGGGCTGCCGGTGATCGCGACTTCCAACACCGGCGCCGAGGACTTGTTCGCCGACGGCGTCGAAGGCTTCATCGTGCCGATTCGGAATCCTGAGGCTATAAGGGAGAAGATAGTTTATCTTTATGAGCATCCTGATGAGCGCGAGCGAATGGGCGAGGCGTCGCGGCGATGCGCGCTTGGTTGGGGCGGATGGGACCGCTACGGAGAAAACGCCGCGGCTGCGTATCGTGAACGATTGCTCGCGCACTAGGTACCGTTTTCGATGAGTCAGCACGCCCTTGCGGAGCGAAGCGAGCGCGCCGAGTTGCGAAGCTTGCGGATCCTGCACGTGTCGCCCAGTTTCGCGCCTGCTTGGCGCTACGGCGGGCCGATCCACACTGGGCTCCGACTGTGTGGGGAATTGGCGCGCAGCGGATGCGAAGTGCGCGTGCTCACCACCAACGCCAACGGCCCGCGCATGGTGCTGGACGTCCCCACCACCGGCGAGGTCGACATGGGCGAGCGGCTCCGCGTGCGCTACTGCCCGCGTATCATGCCGCATTCGGTATCGCCCACGTTTCTCCGCGAGCTGCCGAATTACGTGCGCTGGGCCGATGTAGTCAATTTATCGGCAGTATACTCGTTCCCAACCATAGCCACTCTGTTGGCGTGCAGGATGCTCTCGCGGCCCGTGGTTTGGTCTCCGCACGGTGCCCTGCAGCGCTGGGGAAAAAGCACGAGGCCGCGTCTGAAGAAAGTATGGGAGCAGGTCTGCCGAATCGCGGCGCCGCACAATGCGCTGCTCCATCTCACCTCTGAAGAAGAAGCACAGGAAAGTATGCATCGCGTGCGCGGGATCGAGGCCATCGTCATACCGAACGGAGTCGAGATACCGCCGGAGATGGAGCGCGCCGAGCGCGGTGAGACTCTTCGATTGGTATTTTTGGGGCGCCTCCATCTCAAGAAAGGGATTGAAAATCTCCTGGCGGCCTGCAGGCTGCTCAATCGCCGCGGCCTGAAATACAGCCTGACTATCGCCGGGGCCGGCGAGCCCGCCTACGAGGCGAGCCTGAAACGCGTTATCAAGCGGCTCGGGTTGTCGAACCAGGCTACCATGGTTGGGCAGGTGATGGGCGAGGCGAAGCGCAAGCTGTTCGAAAACGCCGACGTGGTGGTGATCCCTTCATATACTGAGAACTTCTGCATGGTGGTGGCGGAGGCCCTGGCGCACAAGGTGCCGGTGATCGCGAGCAAGGGAACCCCGTGGCCGCGAGTCGAGGAGGTTGGTTGCGGTCTTTGGGTGGACAACGAGCCCGAGATTCTGGCGGACGCGATTGAGCGAATCAATCACATGCCGCTTGCCGAGATGGGTAAGAAAGGCCGGCGATGGATGATCGACGAATTCGCCTGGGAAAAAATCACGGTGCAGATGCTTCAATGCTATAATAGTCTGACGACCGCAAGAGATTCTTAGTAGGTAATTACACGTTTACCGATTGCGATTCGACGAGCTAATCATCTTTGATTACTCCGACGCCGTTATCAGCGAAAATATGTATCGTGTCCTCGTGTGGAGGGCATCTGACCGAAGTTCGAATGCTCAAGCCGGCGTATGAGCATCACGAGCATTTCTATGTCCTGAACGAGCGAATCGCGCTACCCGAGGATATGCAGAACAAGACCTACTTTATCCGTCATTCCGAGCGCGACTGGCTATTCTTCATCAACTTGTGGGAAGCGTGGAAGATTATGCGCCGGGAAAAACCGGCGCTGATCCTGAGCACCGGCGCGGGACCGGTGGTGCCTTTCGCGCTGATCGGAAAAATACTCAGAACCCCGACGATCTTTATCGAGACCCTGGCGCATGTGCGGCATCCGTCGATGTCAGGGCGAATAATGTATTACCTGGCCGAGCGATTCTTCTATCAGTGGAAGCCGCTCGAACGCTATTTCCCGCGCGCGACTTACGGAGGACGGTTGGTTTGATCTTCGTCACGGTGGGCAACGCCAATCAGCCGTTCGACCGATTGCTTCGGGGCGTGGAGCGATGCGTCGAGGCGGGATCGATTGCTGACGAAGTCCTGATTCAGGCCGGCAACACCCGGGGCTTCAATTCCTCGCGATGCAAGGTGGTGGACTTTCTTCCGGCGGCCGAATTTGAGCGGGTGCTGAAAGAGGCGCGCGTGATTATCTCCCACGCCGGCGCCGGCACCCTGATTCACGTGCTCAGGGCCGGAAAGACTCCGGTGCTGATGCCGCGGCGCGAAAAGTACGGCGAGCATGTCGATGACCATCAGGTGGAGATCGTCGAAGCGCTTGCGGCCGAGGGCCGGGTGATAGCAGCCTACGAGCCCGAGGATCTGCCTGCAGCGGTGGCGGCGGCGGAACAGCGCGGCCGGCAGGCGGCGCCTTCGGCGCCGACGCAGATGATCGAGATGGTCGCGCGCGCGATCGAGGAGTTATCGGTCCAGCGAAAGACAATGAATCGCACCTTTACCGCTGACGGAGCGAAAAGAGTGATCGGTTGAATCCAGTTGCTCGACTAATCCGCGAGGTTGGCGCGGTTGCTCGCGTCATGACTCCCGCGACCGCGGCGCGATGGTACATTCAGCTCTTTTTGCGATATGGCGAAATTGTACGACAACGAAATTTACAGGCCGCGGATCGCGCGATGTCAATTTACCCGTGGCTGACAGCGGCAGTGCTCGGGCGTGAGCTTCTGTTTTCGGGCGACAGCTTCGGCCTCGCCAGAGAGATGTATGGGCGTTTGGTTTACTTCCTCCCCCCCGGACTTTCACATCAATCTTGGTGACGTCGTAGTCGATTTGGGTGCGAACGTGGGTCTTTTTTCCCTCCTGGCGGCAAAACTAGGGGCGTCGCGAGTTTTGGCGGTTGAGGCGCAGGGCGGCATGATTCCGTTGATTCGAAAACTGCTCGAGAAAAACGCCTGCAGCGGGCCGCTCGAGACCGAATGGTGCCTGGTCGGCGAGCGCACCGGAGACCTGAGCGATGAGGCGAGGGCGGCGCGCGCCTCACATTGGCAGGGGCGGCCGCGGGCTTGCTCTATGTCCGAGTTACTTGCATCGCATAAAATCACCGGGGTCAATTTCTTGAAGATTGATATCGAGGGATCCGAGTTCGATTTGTTCGAGCGCGAGCGCGAATGGCTACGGAGGGTGCGAACGATCTCGATGGAGGTGCATACCGGCTATGGAGATCCCGCCATTATTGCGCGTTTTCTGATGCAGGCGGGATTCGAAGTTAGACTGGCGTCTGCGGATCTCAGATTCACTGACCACATCAACAGCGACGGCTATCTATATGCCTGTCGTCGATAGAGACAAGGCCCGATCAGATTTGACGGCAATCCTGGGAATTAACGCCTATCACGGCGACGCCAGCGCGGCGCTGGTGGTGGATGGGCAACTGACCGCCGCCGCCGAAGAGGAGCGCTTCAACCGTATCAAGCACGCGGCGGGCTTTCCCGCCGAGGCCGTGCGTTACGTGGTGTCGGCGTCGGGCGTTTCGCCCGCAGACGTGCAACTCGTAGCGGTCGCGCGTGATCCCTGGGCTCGCTTTTTGCGCAAAGCGATGTATGCGCTGCGGATGCCGTCGATGGCCAAGACGCGCGTGCAGGTCCAGGACCGCTTTGCCGCGATCGCGAACGAGGTCGCAGGCGCGCTCGGGCAATCGGCCGAGCGCATAACCGTGCGCCGCATCGAGCATCATAGGGCCCATCTCGCGAGCGCGTTTTTGGTCTCGCCGTTCGATGAGGCAGCGCTGTTTTCGGTCGACGGGCTAGGCGATTTCGCCAGTGCGATGTGGGGCGTAGGACGCGGAAATCGTATCGAGCGCGGCGGCTCGGTGACGTTTCCGCATTCGCTGGGAATCTTTTACACCGCGCTGACGCAATATCTCGGCTTTCCGAAGTACGGGGACGAATACAAAGTGATGGGACTCGCCTCCTACGGCGAGCCCGAGTACCTCGACGAGTTTCGCAAGATCGTGACCACCACCAGCAACGGCGAGATCGGTTTCCGGCTCGGATTCGATTATTTCATTCATCAGAAGGCCGGAATCGCGATGACGTGGGAGGGCGGCGAGCCGTCGGTCGGCCGGCTCTATTCCGACCATCTGGCCGCCCGTCTCGGCAAAGCGCGCGACGCGGCCGAGGATATCGAGCAGCGTCATAAGAATATCGCCGCTTCGATGCAGCGCAGGCTGGAAGAAGTTCTGCTCGATCGTTTGCGGGCGCTGCAGGTGCGCACCGGCATGCGCAAGCTGTGCCTGGCCGGCGGCGTGGCATTCAACTGCGTGGCCAACGGCAAGATCCTCGAGCATACCGGCTTCGACGAAGTCTACGTGCAATCGGCGGCCGGTGACGCGGGTCTCGCGATCGGCGCGGCGATGCAGGTGTGGAATGAATCGCTGGGGAATCGCCGCGACTTCGTGATGGAGCATTCGTACTGGGGACCGGAATTCAGCGAGGAGCAGATCCGCGATTACCTGGCGGCCCGAAGCGCCGATATCGGACGGCAGGCGTGCGAGGTGCGGAAAATCGACAACGAAGACGAGCTTTGCCGCCTGACCGCCGAGAGTATCGCGCGCGGCGAGGTGGTCGGATGGTTCCAGGGCCGCATGGAGTGGGGGCCGCGCGCGCTGGGCAACCGTTCTATCCTGGCCGATCCGCGCCGACCCGAGATGCGTGATATCCTGAACGCGTAAATCAA
>DATJOQ010000124.1:0-4941 GCA_035506935.1 Binataceae bacterium (SeqCode)
GCGGCGTTGGCTTCGATCATCGTGCTCGGCCTGCATCACGAGCAGCAACATCAGGAACTCATCATCACCGATTTGAAACACGCTCTGGCCGCCAATCCGCTCCATCCCATCTATCGGCCGGCGCTGCCCGAGCAGGGCCAGTTGCCCCGCTCCGATTGGTTGCCGTTTCCTGAAGGCCTCGCCTCGATCGGGCACGACGGAAAAGATTTCGGCTTCGATAACGAGTTTCCGCGCCATCGCGTGTTCCTGCGCGCATTTCGTTTGGCTTCGCAATTGGTGACCAACGCCGAGTACCAGGCATTTATCGACGACGGCGGATACGAGCAGCCGGAGCTGTGGCTGTCCGACGGATGGGCCGCGCGACAGGCCAATGAATGGACCGCGCCGCTCTACTGGGAGCAACAGGATCGGCAATGGTTCGTCGTCACTCTCGCTGGTTTGCGCGAGCTCGGACCGCAGGAGCCGGTCTGCCACCTGAGCTACTATGAAGCTGACGCGTTCGCGCGATGGGCCGGTGCGCGACTGCCGACCGAAGCCGAATGGGAACTCGCGGCATCCTCGATACCTATCGCCGGCCATTTTCTCGAAGACGGCCGCTTCCATCCGGCCGTGACTCTCGCCTCGGGCGATCACGGCCCGCTCTACCAGATGTATGGCGACGTATGGCAGTGGACCGCGAGTCCCTATGTCGGCTACCCGGGCTATCAGCCAATCTCCGGCGCCCTCGGCGAATACAACGGCAAGTTCATGTGCAATCAATTGGTGCTGCGCGGCGCATCCTGCGCCACGCCGCAGACTCACGCACGCCGCAGCTATCGTAATTTCTTTCCCGCCCACGCCCGCTGGCAGTTCAGCGGCATCCGCTTAGCCCAGGATCTCATATGATAGGCATCAATGGCGCGCTCGATGTTCGGGAACCGACCACTGACGGCTTTCGCGAAGACATCCTCAGCGGGATGTCGCGGCCGCACAAGGAACTTCCCTGCAAGTATTTTTACGACGAGCGCGGCTCGCAGCTCTTCGAGCGCATCTGCACCCTCCCCGAGTATTATCCCACTCGTACGGAACTCGCGATCGTAGCCCGCCACGGCCGCGAAATGGCCGCGCGACTTGGACCCGATTGCCTGCTGGTCGAATTTGGCAGCGGCAGCAGCCTGAAAACCCGTTCGCTGCTCGATGTCCTCTCTTCGCCCGCTGCTTACGTTCCGGTCGACATCTCTCGCGAGCAGCTCCTGGACACCGCCCGTTCATTGATCCGTGATTATCCGGGGCTCGAGGTTCGCCCGGTCTATGCCGATTTCACCGAACCCTTTGAAATCCCGGCGATTAACCGTCCCGTGCGCAAGCGCGTGGTCTACTTCCCCGGCTCGACTATCGGCAATTTTCCTCCCGACAAGGCCCGTCAGCTTCTCGCGCGAGCGGCCCGCCTGTGCGGCCCCAACGGTGGGATGCTGCTCGGCGCCGATCTGAAGAAAGATCCTCGCCTGCTGCACGCCGCCTACAACGATCGCCAGGGCGTTACCGCCGCCTTCAATCTGAATCTCCTGGTGCGAATCAATCGCGAGCTCGGCGCGAACCTGAACCTCGATCAATTCTGGCATCACGCGCTCTACAATCCGATCGAAGGCCGCGTCGAAATTTACCTGGTGAGCCGCGTCGATCAGCGCGTTACGATCGCAGACCGTCAATTCTTCCTCGCCGAAGGCGAGCCCATTTGCACTGAGTACTCGTACAAATACAACGCTGCGGATTTGCACCAGTTGGCCGCCGCCTCAGGATTCGCTGTCGAACAGATCTGGATGGACGAATCGAGATTTTTCAGCGTGTTGTATCTGGCGGTGCGTGGCAAACAGGCCTGAGCTAATCTAACGCAAGCGCGAACTCTTTTGTTGGAGACATCACGATGGCTACCGCGTGTCAGCATCTAAAGGGCCTCTCTCAAAAAGATTTTCCACCACCCAAGACTCCAGGCGCGTGCGAAGAATGCGTCAAGGAAGGCACCCGATGGGTCGCGCTGCGCGAATGCCGCGCATGCGGCCACGTCGGATGCTGCGACTCGTCGGTCGGCAAACATGCCACGCACCACTACCATAAGACCAAACATCCGGTGATGCGCTCGGTGATGCCCGGTGATTCGTGGGACTGGTGCTATATCGACGAAGTGATGGGCCAACTCGCCTGATACATTACTCGGTTGCCCAAGCCGCGAATTGACCACCGCCGCAACTTCTCCTGATAGCCCGCCCTCGTCCGGAGGGGCGCAGGGACTTGCAAACCCGATCGGCGCTTCGCGGCGCAGGCTGGTGATGGCTGGCCTGGTGGGCAACGTCCTCGAGTGGTACGACTTTTCGATCTACGGCTACTTCGCGCCGATGGTCGGACATCACTTCTTTCCCGCGAAAAATTCCTCCACCTCCCTGATCGCCGCCTTCGCCGTCTTCAGCGCCGGCTTCTTCACCCGCCCTCTCGGCGCCTTGGTCTTCGGCTATATTGGCGATCGCTACAGCCGCGAGCGCGCCTTGACCATCTCTATCTTGGCAATGGCGCTCCCCACCTGCACCACAGGTTTCATGCCCACCTACCAATCGATCGGCGTGACCGCGTCGATCATTCTGGTCGTCCTGCGTCTGATCCAGGGCCTTTCCGCCGGCGGCGAGTACACCACCTCAATCGTGTTCCTCGTCGAACACTCGACCCACGGCCGCCGCGGCCTGATGGGCTCTTTCGGCCTGTTCGGCAGCATCGCCGGCGGGATGCTAGGCTCCGCCACCGGCGCAGCCCTGACCTATTTGATGCCGCGCGAAGTGATCATGGCCTGGGGATGGCGCATCCCGTTCATTCTCGGCATCGCCCCGGCTTTTTTCGGCATCATGATCCGCCGCGCGTTGCGCAACGCCCCGATACACCCCTCGCAGTCGGAAATCAGCCTCGGCAACCTGCTGATTCAACAATGGCGCTCGGTCGCGCGCGTGTTCGGCTTCGAGCTGCTCGAAGCGGTAGGCTTTTACATGACCTTCATTTACCTCAGCACCTATCTGACGCGCGTGGTCAACGTGCCCGAGCACCTCGCCCTGATTGTAAATACCCTCTGTATGGCTTTCGTACTGATGGTAATCCCGCTCAGCGGCAGCCTGTCCGATCGACTGGGACGCAAGCCTCTGCTGCTGACCGCCGCGATCGCCGCAGCCTGCTTCGCCTGGCCCCTGTTCCGAATCCTGCAGCATCCCGGCTTCGGCTCGATTCTGGCGGGCGAGCTCGGCCTCGCGACCATCATCGGCTTGTATGAAGGCGCCGCGCCCGCCGCCGCGGCCGAGGTCTTCCCCATGAGCGTGCGCGCAACCGGCGTCGCGCTCGCCTTCAACCTATGCATGACGCTCTTCGGCGGCACCACCCCGATGGTCGCGACGTCTCTGATAGCGCTGACTCAAAGCAACATGGCGCCGCCGATTTATCTCGCCACCGCCGCGCTGATTTCAGGTCTCGTCGTCCTGACCTTGCGCGAAACCGCCAAAACGCCCCTCACTTCGTAAGTTTGATGCGTACTGCGCACCCTGTCGTCATTCCGAGAGTTTGTGAATTTTTTGACCCGCGACAGTGAAGCACTGTTTATCGCGGAGCCACTCGTTTGTCATTCCGAACGAGTCTGCGAGCGAGGAATCCCGACGTCCGCCAAGCTTTTCCGGGATTCCTCGCTGCGCTCGGAATGACAGGAACGCAAAGGTCGGCCTTTAAATCTTATTGTCGTCATCCTGAGCCAAGCGACGGCATCGCCGGAGCGCAGTCGGAGGATCTCGCCCGGTCCTCGGGGCGTCATATTCCCTGGCAAGGCCTTCGATCCGGTCGTACTTTCTTTCCTGTTGCGCTGGACCATTGCGTCAGTACCGTAAAATGTAGCCGTGCGCCGACGTGCCCACACGACGACATCACCCACCTCGTCTGCCTTATGATCATCTGCCATGTTCCATTACAAAGGCGGCGACCAACCAAAAAACGGCATCTTCCTGAACCTCACCGATTGGCAGATCGTGACTCTCCCGTCCGCTGATAACATCCTGCCCGGCAACGCCGATCGCGAATATCTGAGACTCCCCGCGATTCTGTTCGTTCCGCTCGCGCTCGGCATGGGCGGAGCCTACGTGATGTACCTGCCGTTCATCGGCTTCGCCGTGGTATTCGACGCGCTCGCCAAAGCAACCGGCCGCACCCTGCGCAGCCTGATCATCTAGACCTCGTACCGGCATCTATCCACGCTCAAATTTCGAAAGCCTCGGCCGTGCCCTCACGCTTCTCTTTCTCGGCGCGCAGTTGCGCGTACTCCAGCGGATGCTCCTTCTCCATCCGCTCCAGACTGATCTTTCCACTGAAGATCGTGCTGTCGAAGGAAAATTCGTCGGTGGCAAAATGAACGTTGTAGATATGCCAAGTGATTACGACCAAAAACGCCAACAACCCTTCGCCGCCATGCGCCATCCTTGCTGCAGGAATAATCTCGCCCGGCAACACGCGCGTGGTCAGCACCGGGAAACACAATATAAAGCCGGTCACGATCATCAGGCCCGAGCCCAGCACCATCCCCCAGTATTCGAACTTCTGCCGGTAATCGTAGCGGTCGAAGCGCGCCTGCTCGTCCGATAGCCTGAGGTAATAGCGCATCATCATTGCCGCATCGTGAAAGTCCTTGCGCGTTGGAATGATCGACGGCTGCGCACGTGCGCGAATCACCATGATCAACCCGAGCACCAGGTGCGATACCGTAAGCGCCGTAAACAGCACGCCCGCTCCCCGATGGAACCATCGTACCCGATCGATTCCACCCATCGCTTCGATCGTCCACTGCGCCCATTCGGCCTGCACAAATTTCTGCGCGAATCCGGTCAGTGCCAGCATCACGAACAACACCATCGCGCACACATGCTCGATTCGCTGCCGGATTGAGAATCG
>DATJOQ010000125.1:0-4407 GCA_035506935.1 Binataceae bacterium (SeqCode)
TTCACCGCCGCTTCCATCATCGTGATCTAACCTTTGGTCTGATGTACGCGTGGTTCGAGAATTTCATTCTGCCTCTGTCTCATGACGAAGTGGTGTATGGCAAGCGATCGCTGCTCGACAAGATGCCGGGGGATCGATGGCAGAAGTTTGCCAGTTTACGTTCGCTGCTCGGGTACATGTGGGCGCGCTCGGGCAAAAAGATTTTGTTCATGGGCGGCGAGTTTGGCCAATGGCGCGAATGGAATCATGACTCGAGCTTGGACTGGCACCTGCTTGGCGAGGCGGATCATCGCGGTCTCCAGGAGTTAGTCCGTGGACTGAATCGCGTCTATCGATCGCACAGCGCGTTGTGGGAGGCCGATCACGAGCAGTCTGGATTCGAATGGATCGATGCGAACGACGCCGACGAGAATGTGATCGCGTTTTTGCGCAAGGCTCCGGAATCCGGGGATCAACTGATTTGTGTTTGCAACTTCTCCCCGGTCGTCCGCGCAGGTTATCGCATCGGCGTGCCAAAACCCGGCCTTTATCGAGAAGTGATCAATACCGATTCGGGACTTTATGGCGGCAGTAACGTAGGCAACGCCGGCGCAGTCATGGCGGACCAAATCGCGTGGCATGCATTTCCGAATTCAATTTCGCTGGTTCTGCCTCCGCTAGCGACTTTGTGGTTCGTGGCGCCTTCCGAATCAACGGCGAATTTGTATGAGTCGCCGAAATCTCTCCAAACCTAGACTTTGCGGCGCACGGTGCAGTCACATGCGAACCACTCTCTGCCTGCCGGCTGGAAACGCTAGGCAGTGGCGAGCGGACCGCGGAGCAGGCGGCCAGGCAGTGCGCCGGTATGCTCGTTATCGCGCATCAGCAGCTCGCCGTTCACGATGGTGGCCTTGATGCCGACCGATTTTTGCTTTAGCCGTCGCGCGCCGGCCGGCAGATCATGCGCGACAGAGGGCATCGCTGGTGAAATTGTCCCCGGATCGAAGATCGTGATATCGGCGCAGTTGCCCTCACGGATCAACCCCCGCCCGCGCAAGCCCCAAAAAACCGCCAAGTCGAAGGTCATCTTGCGAATGGCGTATTCAAGCGTCATCGCCTCGCGTTCCCGCACCCAATAGCTGAGCAGATGGGTTTGGATGGACGAATCCATAATCTGCGACACATGTGCGCCGGAGTCCGAAAAAGTCACCACGGAGCGGGGATGGCGCATAATTCCGAGCACCGTTTCCTGGTCCTCATTAACGATTGGCTGAATGAAAAACCGCTTGAGCTGTTTTTCGAGGGCGAGGTCGATGAGCGCATCGACCGGGTCGCATCCCCGCTCCGCCGCGAACTGGGCGACCGAACGATAAGGCGGCAGCGGCTTGTCCAGCACCAATAGACGGTTGAAATCTGGTTTGCGTACCTCCGCCCCTATCGCGCGCTCCGGCTTCGCCATGTAGTCGCGGGCCGCGTCGAGCAGCGCCCCGCGCGATCCCGGATTGCGAAGTGCCGCTTCCTGAACGTCAAGCGGCAGGCTGCGCATCTCCGACCAAACCGGGGTTCTGTCGAACGGCAGATCGGTCTCGAAAGACAGTAGCCTGCTGATCCAGCGGCTGCTGCTCTGGGCGAGCATGCGGCCGCCTGATGCCAACGTGTCGTCAATCAGCTCCATCCAGGCGCGCCAGACATCGGGAAACCGACGGCTAGAGACCACGCCCAGGGTCATCGGCACGCCGGTTGTCAGCGCCAGACGATGCACGCGTGCAAAAAAATCGCGACGGCGCTCTGGGTCGCGCTCGATATCCTCGGGTGCGAACTCGAATACTCCGGCGCCCAGGCTGCCCATCACGGCGACGAGCTCGGCGACCTCGTTCCAGTTCGCCATCCGGCTTGCGACCGGGCGATTGTCCGGCGTCTCATGGTTGCGGCTGCGCGAGGTGCTGAAACCGGCCGCGCCGGCCTTGATCGCATCGTGCAGTTCCCGCTTCATCGCGCCGACATCCTCGACGCTTGCCTCCTCGGAAAATGCCCGCTCCCCCATCACGTGGGTCCGCAGTGCCGAATGGCCAACGTAGGCGGCATAGTTAATCCCCTTGGGCAGCCGCTCGACGGCGTCGAGATAAGATCGGAACGAGTCCCACGACCATTTGATCCCAGCTTCCATCGCCGCGGGCGAAATGTCTTCGGCGCGCTCAAGGTTGCGCATAACCAGCGCCTTATCTTTTTCCGCACAGGGCGCTAGCGAAAAGCCGCAGTTACCCATCACCACCGTGGTGACGCCGTGCCAGCACGAGCAGGTGCCAAGCGCGTCCCAGAAGACCTGCGCATCCATGTGCGTGTGTCCGTCGATAAAACCGGGCGCGACGATGTGGCCTTCAGCGTCGATCACCCGGTCAGCCGCTCCATCGACTTTGCCCAGTGCTGCGATTCGCCCTTGCGTAATTCCCAGGTCCGCGCGATAGCGGGGCAGTCCCGAGCCATCGACGATAATGCCGTTACGTATAATCAAATCGTATGACATCTATTTTCCCTCCCCGGTTGGCGCCCCGATCAAACTCGCACGTTTTCCAGACGAGCGCGTCCCGGTCGGTAACGTTTTCCGCGCAGCGTTTGGCTGGCAACGCGGCCGACGGAAGGCTTTTCGGTCTTAGATTCGCCGGGGGTTTCGCTCGCATATGGGCTCCCGCCGAGCGCGCACTCGCCCCCCGAACGTTTGGTTCAAAGATTGATGACTAAATCGCCGGCGCGATTGACCTCGAGCTTCTGGCCGGCGAACAACACCACGGTCGTGTTTTCCTCCTCCACAACCGCAGGTCCCTCGATCGTCATGCCATGGACCAGTTTCTCGCCGTCGTAGCATTGCGTCGCGGAAAAGCCACGCTCGAAGAAAACTTGCCGGCGCGCCTTCAGCGGCGCAGCCGTAGGTCTGCGCAAAACCGCCATCTCTTCCGTCGCGACCTCCGGCGTATGACCGATGCCGCTGACGCCCCAATGAAAGAAATCCACCGGGCTCTCGCGCACGCAGTAGGTGAACATCCGCTCGTGCAGCGCGTGGAACGCTTCGAGCACGTTGGTCATGTCTTTTGAAGTAAGCTTGCGCGCCGACGGAACTGGCACGCTCAGTTCGTGGACCTGGCTCGGATATTTCGCGTCAGCGTAGCGGCGAATCTCGATCTGCGACAGCGCGAAACCCTCTTCCTGCAGCTCCGCGCGAGCTTGCGCCTCGAGTTCGTCATAGACCGCGTTAATTTGCTCGAGGTTGAGACGATCGCTGTTGGACGCCATCGTCTTGACGTGATCGTGCTTCACGTCGCTGACTACCATTCCGTAGGAACAGAAAACGCCCGCATAGCGCGGGATGATGACCTTGCGAATTCCCAGATCGGCCGCGAGCTGCGTCGCATGGATAGCGCCTGCTCCGCCGCCCACCACCATCGCATAGCCACGCGGATCGATTCCGCGTTCGATCGAAACCGCTCGAATCGCACTCACCATGTTGCTGTTGACCACGCGGAAGATGCCCTGCGCGGCTTCTTCGACGCTGATCCCCAACGGCCGCGCCACTTTCTGCTCGATCGCGGCGCGCGACAGCGCCGGATCGATTTTTCGCCGGCCGCCGAGAAAATAATTTGGATTGATGTAGCCCAGGACCAAATTCGCGTCAGTGACAGTCGGCTGCTCGCCGCCTTGCGCGTAGCATGCCGGACCCGGATCGGCACCAGCGCTTAGCGGACCCACCTGCAGCGCGCCGCCCTTGTCGACCCACGCGATACTGCCACCACCGGCTCCGATCGAATGCACGTCGACCGCCGGCACGCCGACCGGCATATCCTGCACGCGCATTTCCTTGGTTACCGTCGGCTGCCCACCGGTTATCATGCAGACTTCGAAGCTGGTGCCGCCCATGTCGATCGCAACAACGTCGGCGGCGTTCTGGCGCTTCGCGCAGTGTAACGCCGCGGCCGGTCCCGCCGCAGGCCCTGAAGCCAGCGCGTAAATCGGCTTGCGCAAAACGCTGTCGACGCTGGCGCATCCGCCGTTGAGCTGGATAACCAGCAGCTGGCGGCGCAATCCGCTCTCACGCAGGTACTGCTCGAGCTCGCGCATGTATCGTGAGATTCCGGGCAGCACGTACGCGCTGAGCAGGGTCGCGCAGGTGCGCTCCCACTCGCGGATGGCGGGCAAAACTTCGGAACTCAGCACCACCGGTACCCCCGGCAGTTCCTGCTCGAGGATGCGCTTGACCTCGCGCTCGTGCGTTGGATTCACGATCGACCACAGCAGCGCCACCGCAACAGCCTTGATGTTCTCCTCGCGCAGCTCGGCCGCCGCCGACCGAACCGTCGCGGCGTCGAGCGGGATAACCGTCTCGCCCTTCGAATTGAATCGCTCTTTGACCGCCAATCGCAGATAACGTGGGACGAA
>DATJOQ010000126.1:0-9045 GCA_035506935.1 Binataceae bacterium (SeqCode)
TGTCACGTTGCGGCTCGAATCCTCCCCGAAGGGAATATCGGGTTCGCTATGACATACACTGTTCACGAAGCATTGCGCGTGGAGCGAGAACACCAAGCGGATCGCGCCAAGCCAGAAGAATGCGGCCAGGCCGAAATACAATCCGACGAAGTAGGACAACGTCAGGATCGCCGGCTGAAGATAGCCCCAGACTCGATACGAAGTATGATCCAGGTCGGGGCAGTAGCGCTCCACCGAAGGCGCGTCGACCTGCCACAACCATCGCATGTGAGCCCACCAGAACCCGTGCAGGGCCGGGCTCGAGACGTCATCGAGCGTATCCGCATTCGCATGATGCAGCCGATGGCTCGCCGCCCAACTCGTTGGGGACCCTGAGCCGTTGAACATCGCGAAAAAGATTAATAGCGCGCGGACCGCCGGATTCGGTCGCAGAGCGCGATGAGCGATCGCGCGGTGATAGCCCACGGTCGTGCCAATCCCGCCCAGCCATGCGATCGCCGCCGCGCCCAGCACGACCCGCCATCCGGGCAGCGGAAACAGAATCAGACCAATCAGCGCTGTGGCGTGAATTAGAATAATCCAAGGCAGAATGACCCATTCCTGGCGCGTGGTTCGCCACCACGGCCATTCGGTTGCGGAGGCTGAGATCCGCCGATCGAGCGACGGTTGAATCGCCTGTGACATCAAGCGCCGCGCCTCCATAGCGATGCATTCTCTTCTCTTAGGGAGGGAAGCCCGGGGTTCTTCCTGTGATGGTCCCCGTTTGCACGGCGTGCTATCGATTGGCGAATCGCTGGCTCGGGTGCAGCGGTGTCCAACTCGGCCGTCGCGATTTCGCTTACCCTTGCGCGTTCGAGTTTGACTCCCAGGGTTCGCTCGATTCCACGCAGCGACTTTCCATCCTCCGGCATCACAAGGCTCAAGGCCTCGCCCGATTTGCCCATCCTGGCCGTTCTTCCGATGCGATGGATGTAGGTATCGGGAGCCTCGGGTAGGTCGAAATTGACCACGTGTGAAACATCGGGGATATCGAGGCCGCGTGCGGCGATGTCGGTCGCGATCAGCACCGAATAGTGGCCACTTCGAAATCCAGCCAGCGCAGCGTTGCGCTGATTCTGCGAACGGCCGCCGTGAATCGCCACTACGCTTATCCGATCTCGCGCCAGCATTTCTGTCACCCTGTCCGCCCGGCTGCGGGTTCGCGCGAACACGATCGCTGAGCTGACGCCCTCGCGGCGAAGCAGCCGCGACAGGATCTGCGCCTTGTTCTGCTGCGTCACGGGATAGATGGCCTGCCGGATGGCCGCGGGAGGCGTTGCGGTATCGTTCATGCGCACTTTCACCGGATCGCTCAGAAACTCACGCGCGACGCGCTCGACTTCAGAATCCATCGTCGCCGAGAACATCAGGCTCTGACGCGGTTTCCTGACCGCTCGCAGCACTCGGCGCAATTGCGGAAGGAAGCCCATGTCGAGCATCCGATCCGCTTCGTCGATGACCACAACTTTGACCTGGTCGAGTTTGATGGTGCCGCGTTCAAGATGATCGACAAGACGCCCCGGGCACGCGACCACGACCTGGGCGCCGTTCCTTAGCTCACGGATTTGCTGGACCATCGATGCGCCGCCGACAATTACGGCCGCGCGCATGTGCGGACCGACGGATAGACGCTGAAACTCGAGCGCTATCTGCGATGCGAGTTCGCGGGTCGGCGCGAGTATCAAAGCGCCTATTCCGTGACTAGGATTGCGATGAAGACGATCGAGGATCGGCAACAGAAATGCCGCCGTTTTTCCACTTCCTGTTGCTGCTGTGGCAATCAGATCGCGGCCAGCCAGAACCACCGGTATTGCGGCGGATTGGATGGGGGCCGGTCGCTGATGGCCTCGTCGGCGTACCGACTCCAGGATCGCAGCGGACAATGATAGTTCAGAAAATGATAGTTCAGAAAAAGACAAAAGGACTCCGTTTTCAGAGCCAGTGGATTCAGGTTGGGCGTTGGGCCGAACGAAAGGTTCTGAGGGCTTAAAGGGTGAGAGCGCGTGAACCCACGCGTTTGAGCCAACTATTGACTTTAGCGTACGTTATAGGGAGTCGGGCCGGCAATCAAGCGGGGGGGTCGACCGAGACTGCAAGACAGACTGCTCAAACGCTGAACTCAAGATCAGCTATATCAGGTGCGGAACGCAATTCTATGCGAGATCGCGCCTATGTCGCATTATCGGCGCCGGTGAAACAACTGCCAGATTCGGTGACAGTCGATTCCGTTTTGCTCCGAATATCTCCTAGAAGACCTCGCAAAGGGAGCCTATGTCCTTAATCCTGTGAAACGTGTATGCTGCAGGGAACCGCTTGGACGTTCCCTTCACTCGATCCCGGAATCAGCCGGGGTTTCTGCGTGCGGAGCTACCTCGCCATAACTTTAGGAGGGCATCCATTGCCCAGCAAACTATACGTAGGCAATCTGGCCTATTCGGTCTCGAATGATGATCTCCAGGAACTCTTCTCACAGGCTGGCCAGGTGCAGAGCGCCGCAGTCATTACGGACAAGTTCTCCGGACAATCGAAAGGCTTTGGCTTTGTCGAGATGACGACTTCGGAAGAAGCCGCCAACGCGATTCGTCAGTTCAACGATACCGAGCTCAAAGGCCGGAACATCAAAGTGAACGAGGCCAAGCCGCGCGAGTCGAACTTCGGCGGCGGCAACCGCGATCGAAACAGCGGCGGCGGAGCCAGCCGTGGGCGCAACCGCTGGTAAACACGAAGTCAGCGAGCGCTCGCATTTGCGTTGATGGGCTGATGGTCCGGTCCGGCGCGACGCTCGAAGCTGCGCTGGACCGCCGCCAGTTCGGACCGTACCGATCTTCCCGGCTTCGATGATCTCGCTGAGGTTTCAGGAGAATGCATGGATAAACGCCAAAGAGAACGAGCCCGCAAAGAAAAACAACAACAGAAGCAGCAGCGTCGCGTCGAGCGTACAGCGGAACGTCAGAAACGAGCCCTCGAAGGCGGTAAAGACTTGGACCTCGAGGGAATCGTTCCAGGACCGCAACCGGGCCAGATCATCGAGATGTCCTGAATCTGCCTCTCTGATCCGTGGCGCCTTTGCGTCGAATGAACCTCAAAGATCGGTGGTGGGTCATTTTGGCTCGCTTGGAAATTTTCGCAATGGCCCACTACCCAAAGATCTCGTAATCTTGCTCTTGTTGAGCGAGCCTTGACAGCAAACTACTGCGCGCTCTGGCACAGAACTCCGAACCAAAAATTGGCATCTCTTTCGTTGACTTCGATCGCGGTTGACTTGGGCGAGCGGCTTGAGGCCGAGAATCTCATCCTGCGCCAATAGCTCGTAGTTCTGCTCGATAGAAGGCGATTCACGCGCGAGATCGAGTTCCGCGCGGAGGCCTAGCCGGAAGCGCGAAGTCGCTCCGCCTCAAGGTCGGCCTGCGCCGGCTGAAGCGGCGTGTCTTCAATCTGGGTTAACGCCGCCGCCGAGCTCATCGCTTCGACATGTTCGACCGCGCGCGAAAGCGTCTCGGCAGGCGTCGGGCCGCGGCGCTTGCCGAGAAACGGCTTGATGATCAGATGCATCACGTCGCGCATCGGCATGAAGCGCATGAAGCGGCGCAGCAGCCGGTAAGTCTGCATTGGATAGTGGAGCAACTTGTAAACGAATAGGCGCCGGAATCCGGCGGTGCGCTCGCGATTGATTACCTCACCCGGCAGGCAGGTCGGGTCGATTTCCGAGCATTTGAAGTATTTGTACCAATCCCTGGCGTCGTCAACCAGGTTGCGCCTCAGATACTCGTGCCACAGCGGAGTGCCGCGGTAGACGCACAGGCGGTTGAACGCAAAAGTATCGAGCCGCAGCCGCGAGGCAAAGTCGAAGGTCGCGCGCAGGTCCTCGACGGTTTCGTCGGGATTTCCGACCACGAAGAAGCCGTGCACGATCTCGATTCCCGCGCGCTTGGCGTTGTTGACCGCGGTCTCGACTTCCTCGAGCGTCTGCTCCTTCTTGAGCCGATCGAGGACTTTTTGGCTGCCGCTCTCGACTCCAAACATAATCGTGCGGCAATGGGCCTTGGCCATCGCCGGGAAAAGATGCTGGGCGACTGAATCGACCCTGCCCTCGCATCCCCATTCGATTTTCACGCCGCTGTCGACGATGCCCTTGCAGATCGCTTCGATCCGCTTGGGCTGCAGCAGAAAATGATCGTCGACGAAATACACTGCGCCGTAACCGTTGTCGCGCAGATGATTGAATTCCGCGACCACGTGCTCGGGACTGCGAGAGCGCCATTTGCCCTCGTTGAAGATCGGAATATCGCAAAACACGCACGGCCACGGGCACCCGCGCGAGGTCTGCATCGTGGTGAAGCGCTCCATCGACAATACCGCCGGCACATCCAGCGGCATCGACTCGACGAAATCGAGTGGCAGGCTTTCGCGATCGGGAAACGGCCATTGGTCGAGATTGCGCTCGGCGGGCCGGTTCGGATTGCTAATCACCTTACGGTCGCGCACCCACGTGAGACCCATGACTGCGACCGGATCTTCAAGCTGTTCCAACAGATCGAGGATCAACTGCTCGCCGTCACCGCGGCAGACAAAATCCACTTCCGGGCACTGCTGTTTCACCAGCGCTGCGTTCAGGGTGGCGAACACGCCCCCAAACGCAAGTTTTACTTTGGAATCGGCCGCGCGGATCTGGCGCGCCAGAATCTTGGCGTTGGGATAACTGGTCGTGCTGAGGAAGCTCAAACCCACCAGATGAGGCTGCCGCTTGCGGATTTGATCGATGATTACGTCGTTCGGCGTCTCCGGGTTGGCCTGATCGAACATCACGCACTCGTGCCCGGCGCGCTTCAGCACCGCGGATAGGGACATGATTCCGATCGGCGGGAAGCCCATCACGCGGATGTTGCCATTTTTGGCTCGGCTGGCCGCGGGCAGCGCGTAGAACTGCGGATCACGAATGTGAACTAGAAATACCAGCATGCCAGCTCCGTTGGTTCGCGACACTTGCTGACCGCAGTGAGGCCGCGGTCTCCTCAGGAAGCGCTCCCGCCACAACCCTACTCTTTACAGGAAGGCGGCGATATAGCGGATGCCGGAACGGAATAGTAGAAAATCCGCCCAAATTCTAGCTACCTATCGCGTTTGCGGGTCAGAAATCGATGCACCGAGCATCGCATTGAGCGATTGGTTAACGAAATTGATAGCCGCGACCGTCGCCCAGACCGTAGCTACTGTCATGACCACCGTGAGGATTAGGGCGATCCAACCGATCTTTCTCGATGCCCGGTCAGGCTGCTTCAGATATCTCCGTACGTAAATCAATCCGAAGGGAGGAAGCAGCGCGCTTACAGCGTACACCTTGATCTGCGCGCCTACCGAACAGGATAGCGAGTTCTTTTCGAGTGCCGCACCGCATCTCTCACAAAAAAACGCTCCCGTCTTTGCCGCACAGCGACACGATGGGCAAGTGTGAGTCTCCGGGTTTTCCATGCGTCACACGAACGCGTCAGACGTCATACCACTTCCCCTTGAGCTGCGGCGTTACTTCCCCGCTTGCACGTCACGCAATCATGCCGCGCGAGTTGCAGATGCTGTAGCAGATCAATTTGCTGTGCGAAGTGGCGGTGGGCACCCCTTTTTGCCGGAAGCCCGAGTTCCCTTGTCTTGAAACTGCTGTTGGGGGCGAAGCGATTGACCAACTGTACTTTGGCAATCGTACCGTATACACTCGATGTAAGCTCCCCTTCGGATCGTTAGACGCGGACCATAGTGTGGTCTCCCGCCAGAACAGTCCGAATAGTTTTCTACATTCTAGAGGATCGACTATGCGGAGAAAGAGTTAAATTATGCCTAAAATGTATGTCGGCAATCTAGCTAGCTCCGTGACGAGCCGCGATCTCGTCCAACATTTCTCGCGAGCGGGCGAAGTAATCGGAGCGCTCGCGGTCAGCGATACGGCTTCCGGAATGTGCCGCGGCTTTGGCTTCGTAGAAATGGCCGACTTTACTGACGTCGCGGTTGCGTTCAGCCTGTTGAATCATACTGAACTCAATGGCCAGGTAATAAAAATCGAGATCGATTCGTCGCTCAAGAACGGCAAGGCGCGCCACCGCGCCGTTCAGGGATGACAAGATAGTTCCGAGAGCCGTCAATCGAACAAGGCTGCGCGCCGGGAAAACTGAATGGCAACAGCGAAAAGCACCGCTTGGAGCACTCATGATTTCGTCGTCAAGATGCTGGACTGGTCGTCCGTCAGAGGTTCAAGACTGGCATATACCTGCCGCAGATGCGGCCGCAAATTCTGCCATTTCAGCTTGAGCCGCGAGGTCTGGGCTATCGACCCAAGTGGACGTGCGCTTGACACTGCAGTCAGTGATCGATGGTTGGCGGAAGACTGTTTTCGCCTGTTCAAGATCGGCGATGACGAGGACCGCCAGCGTCTATCCAAAGCCGCAGACAAGTCATTTGAGCACTGACCTGTTGAACGCCCGATGCGAATAACCTGTCAGCACCAAACATCAGATCCTAATGATGTGAGCGGCCAATAATCGAGATCCCGTGATTTCTCCAGCGCGCTGAATCGTTCGAAAAAGAGGCGCATCGAGTGGCCCTCGAATCTATAGCTCGAGCACCTGCCGGTGCTCACGAAGGCCGCTGCATCGCCCGCCACGGGCGTTGTTATGAGCGCAATCAGCAGGTACTCGATCTCGAACACTATCTCGACGTGCTGGAGACCGAAGCCTCCGCTGGTTGGTTACGATGCGCTGCTTGGCCAGAGGGCATCATGAACGCGGAGGGGTTCGACTTCGCCAAGTGCCCGAAGATCTCGGCGCAGGCGGATCCATGAACTCGCCAAGGGAGATTACATCGCCAGGGCTGAGCCGATCATCTTTATCGGTGACAGCGGGACCGGCAAAACCCATCTGCTCACAGGGTTAGCTGTGGCAGGCTGCCGCCAGAAGCGCCGGGTTCGTTTCACCACTGCTGCGGCGCTGATCAACGAACTGGTCGAGGCCAAGCATCAGCTACAGCTCGGCCGTACGCTGGCGCACTGGGCGCGCCATGATCTGATCGCACTCGATGAAGTTGGTTACGTACCGTTGGCTGAGCTTGGCGCTGGGTTCCTGTTCCAGGTAATCGCCGAACGTGCCGAGAAGGCTTCAGTTGTCGTCACTACCAATCTGCCCTTCTCGGAATGGACTCAGGTGATTCCCGATGCCCGATTCTGTAAAGCGCTGCTCGATCGCATCACTGATCGGGCTCAAATGATCGAGAGAGAGATCGATAGAGTTGAGAGGAAGTGTGCAAGAGGAGAGCAATAATGGCTGTTGACACTGTAGCAACCCGACGCCCGCCGATTCCTCCGTACACTCGCGAAAGCGCTATCCAAAAGGTTCGTCTCGCCGAAGATGCTTGGAATTCCCGCGATCCTGAGAAGGTTTCGCTCGGTTACAGCCCGGACTCGCGATGGAGAAATCGTGCCGAATTCATCAATGGCCGGCAGGAGATTGTCGCGTTCCTCACCAGGAAATGGGCGAAAGAACTCGATTATCGCTTGATCAAGGAACTCTGGTCTTTCACTGACAACCGCATCGCCGTGCGCTTTGCCTACGAATGGCACGATGACTCCGGGAATTGGTTTCGATCGTACGGAAATGAGAATTGGGAATTCGACGAAAACGGCCTCAATCGATTGCGTCTTGCGTGTATCAATGATCTGCCGATTCGCGACGCTGACCGAAAATATCACTGGGCGCTCGGACGCCGCCCCGACGACCATCCTGGTCTCAGCGACCTCGGCTTCTAACTGCCCTATCTTTCAGCTCAATCAAAAGATGACTGTACTGTTAGGGAGGGACGGCGTTTTTCAGTGCTATGTCGCCAAACGATGAAACGGGCGCTGAAGACCTTGCTTCAGCGCCGTGTAGTCCGTTGCGCCGCTCGAGCTAGGATAGTTCGTACTCGACGAGTTCGTTGGTAGCCTGGAAATAGGCCTTGCGGAACGCGAGGTCGTCTTCGAATGGTCCGGGTTCGACCAACTTGTAACGGAGCTGGATCTTTACCGGATTCACGTCGAAGGGATATGGATCGAACTTTACTTTAGTGGGGCTCAAAGCCGACATCGTCATGCGGATGCCGTCGGCGGGGCCGTTTTTGTACGAGACCGGCACCGGATCGATGTAATCATCGCGGACGTCGCGGCAGCAAAAGTAAAGTCCCAAAAGATCCCACACTTGTAACAGGCGGTAGTTGAAATCGAAGGTCTCGCGGTCGTACTGAGCCTTCACTTTTTCCTGCCATTGCTCGTTCCTCTCGATGAACTCCGCGATCTCGGGCGCGGGATTCGCGAGATTGTATCCGGCGGGATACTTGATCGTGCCGTATCTCGATTTCCAGAGACCGGTGCGATGCTTACTCATCAGCAGCGCGGAATATTGGTCGGTCCTGTACATCCAATCCAATAGCCACTGATAAGTCTCAATCTGCGGTTTGCCCAACGGGAGTTGAAGGAAGCCGTACGGCTGATGCGATTTCGGGTCGATCCTTGGCGAGGTTTCGTACAGCAACCAGGCATAGTCGTGATAGATCGCGCCGCGTACCACGGAATCATACGGCTTGGGAGAATCGAATTTATCGTTTCCCCAATGCGAAGCCATCTGACCTACCAATTGAGAATGATCGGTCTGCGCAATGAGAACATTCTTATCGCCGCGATTTCCTCTTAATATCATGCCCTCTATTACTCCGTTGATTTCGCAATCGACCGTTTACGGATCGATCTATTGCGCAACGTAGCCGCCGTCGACCGAAAAAATAGCCCCTGTTGCGAACGAGGCGCGATCGGAGCTCAGCCACACGATTGCCTCCGCGAGTTCTTCAGGTGAGCCCATCCGGCCGATCGGCACGCGGCTGGTGATTGTTTCGACCAAACCTGGCGCGCCCTTTACCACCGCTTGCACCAGCGGCGTATCGACGGGACCGGGACATACTGCGTTGACTCGAATCCCCGATGAAGAAAATTCAATC
>DATJOQ010000127.1:0-7991 GCA_035506935.1 Binataceae bacterium (SeqCode)
ATGCCTCGCGAGTTCATCGAGGCCGACGGTGTTGCGGGCGACGAAATCGGCATCGTGCAACCGTTCGCGCACGATCACGTGCATCATGCCGAGCGCGAGCGCGGCGTCAGTTCCCGGGCGGATCACGAGCACCTCGTCAGACTGCGCAGCCGCTTCGGTCCGGCGCACGTCGATCGTAACGACGTATGCTCCGCGCCTTCTCGCGGCCACGAGGTAACGCGCCGTATTCGGCTGGCTCGCGAGGTTTGCGCCCCACAGCAGGATCAGCGCTGAGTGCGCACCCATATCCTCCTTGGTGTTAGTCTGGAGGATGCCGGTGAGTCCCAGGCCGAAGGCGCCCAGGCCCCAGCAGATCATCGTCGGGTTCCACCACTGACAGCCATAGAGGTTCGAGAAACGGCGCACCAGATGTGATCCGGCGCGCGTGCCATAATTGCTGGTGAAGAGGCCGTGTCCCACCCAGGTGCCGACGGCCTCGCGGCCCGCCGCGCGCATGCGAGTGGCGACCAGATCCAGCGCCTCGTCCCACGAGGCGCGGCGTAGCTTGTCGTCACGTTTTTCGCGCAGCAGTGGAAACAACAGGCGGCGCGGGTTCCCGATGATCTCGCGCGAGGCCTGGCCGCGGATGCACAAAAAGCCGCGGCTGTCCGGATTGTCCGGGTCTCCACGCACGCCGACGAGCTCTCCGCCGTCCACGTCGACCAGCATCCCGCATAGCGTGGGATGGCAGTTCATCGGGCACATGGTGCGGATAGTGGCGCGCACAATGGGGATCATATTTGAAACCCGCGCCGCCCACCAAACCTGGGAAGCGCCCGCCCGGCCCGCTCGCGGACGACGGCGCGCCTGCGTGCTGCGGCTTTCCCGCCCGGGTAATGCGGTTTTGTGCCGCCAATCAGGCGGATCTCGGTTGCTAAAGTCTTAAGCTTGCACTTACAATAACTCGGGGAGAGTTTGCACATGGCGGAACCGCTTACGTTCCAAGCAATCGCGAGCCGCGAGCACGTGCTGTCGAGCGCGGAGAATTTCGTGCTCTATGTCCTGCTCGAGGCTATCGCCAGCGGCGGCGCTGGAGGCGGCGGCGGCGCGCGCCTGCCGCTCAATATCGGCGTGGCACTCGATCGTTCGGGCTCGATGTACGACGAGCGACGGCTCGAATTCGTGGTCGACGCGGTCAAGTTCCTGGTCGATAACCTGACCCCGGACGACAAGGTCGCAATCGTCGCCTTCGCCGACAAGGCTCACGTAATAACCGCGAGCAACGGCGTGCGCGACAAGAACGCGGTCAAACGCGCGATCGACGACATCGACCTGCTCGAAATCGGCGGCGGCACCCAGATGGCGCTCGGTATGCGCGCGGCCATCGACGAAGTCAAGAAGAATCTCTCGCCCGAGCGGCTGAACCGCGTGCTGGTGCTGACCGACGGCCAAACCTACGAAGAGATGGCCTGCGTCGATCTGGTCAATCAGAATCACGGCCAGGTCTCGTTCTCCTCGATGGGTGTCGGAGTCGAGTTCAACGAGAAGCTGCTGATGCGGATCGCGCAGGATTCGGGCGGCAAGTATCATTTTATCGGCGACTCGAGCGAGATTCCGGGAATCTTCGAAGACGAGCTCCAGGGCTTGCGCGCGGTGTCGATTCGCAATGGCCGCATCGAGGTCACGCTCTCGCAGGGCGTGCAGGTGCGCGAGGCCTTTCGTGCGAGCCCCGAGATCTACTCGCTGGGCGAGCCGCTGGTCGGCGAAGATCGCAAGATAAGCTACGTAATCGGCGATCTCGAAGCAGGTGTTCCCGCATCCGTCCTGATGACCCTGGTGTTGCCGCCGCGCAAACCGGGCCTCGTGCGTATCGCTCAGGCCGGACTCCATTACGAAGTTCCCGGCGGCGCCGAAAACGTGGTCAACGCCGACGTGACCGTCGACTACACGCTCGATCGAGCGGTTGCCAGCCGCGCCAACGGCCGCGTGATGAACCTGGTCGACCAGGTTTCGATCGCCAAGCTTCAGGCCAAGGCGGAGGAAGAGCTCAAGGCCGGCAACGTCGATCGCGCGACCCGCTTGCTGAGCAACGCTATCCAGGGCACGCAGCGCCTGGGTAATACCAAGGGCACTCAGGCATTGTCTGGCTTGATGGATCAGATAAAGAAGACCCAGACACTGCAGACCAAGGCCGCCAAGACCACCCTGTTGCAGGCCCAGGCGGTTGTGCGAAAGACCCAGATGCTCGATCCGGAAGCGTTGAAGGAGTTCAAGCCCGAGTAGCGCGGCCGAACGGTCCGCATCACCCGAATCGGCGCCGGTTGTGGGCCGGCGTCCTAAATGGCCAGGGGGCCCTATAGAAGATGATCAAGTGCAGCGAATGCGGCTACGAGAACATGGAAGGTCTTGATTACTGCGACGGTTGCGGCGCCAAGCTGGCCGCCGGAACCGGTGCGGGCGCGACGCCGCCTCCGCCCGCCGCTGCGGCCGCTCCCAGCGAACCGCCGGCAGCGCCGGCTCCAGCGGAAGAGCCCAAGGCCGAACCCCCCGCAGCCGAAGCTGCTCCGGAGGCTCCTGCTCCCGAAGCCGCCACGCCGCCGCCTCCCGAGGCGCCCACGCCAACGCCTCCTCCGGCGGCTGCTGCCGCTCCCGCCGCGCCTGCAGCCGGCGTACTGTTCAAGGCCAAGCTGACGATCGTGCGTGGCGGACGCCAGGGCCATGAATTCCCCCTGGAGAACGGAAACAACCTGGTCGGGCGATGGGATCCTGAGACCGGCGCATTTCCCGAAGTTGACATGGAAGCCGACGACCCCGAGGCCAAGATCTCGCGCAAGCACGCGCTGGTCAGAATCGAAGACGGCAAGATCACGGTCGAGGACATCGGCAGTCTCAACGGCACCTACGTGAATCGCCAGCCGCGCCTCCAACCCGGCAATCCAGTCGAGATTAAGTCTGGCGACGAGCTGATTATCGGCAAAACTTTTCTCAAGCTGACAGTGGAACCACTCTCCTGAGGAGTTCGCGAATTGCTGAACCGGGCGCGCTGCGCCCGGTTTTTTTCTCATCTCGCAAAAGTTTATGAATCCCGGTGAGGCTCTCAGCACCGGCCATCTGCTCGACGGCCGCTACCGTATCAGCAAGACCATCGGCCAAGGCGGAATGGGGCGAGTCTACCTAGCCAACGACACGCGCCTGGCCAACCGCCCGGTCGCGGTCAAGGAGATGGTGGTCGGCGAGGGTGTGCAGGAGAAAAAGGCAATCGAGGATTTCGCCCGCGAAGCCCGCGTGCTGGCGCCACTGTCTCATCCCGGGATTCCCAACCTGATCGACTACTTCGTCGAAGCCGGTCGCCATTACCTGGTGATGGAATTCGTTGCCGGTGGCGATTTGCAGCGCTGGCTCGATACGCAGGCCCAGAGCGGGCGCGTGCCCGAGGCCAAGGTCCTGCGATGGGCGCGCCAGATCCTCGACGTGCTGGTTTTTCTGCATCAGCAAAAGCCGCCAATCGTTTATCGCGACTTGAAGCCCGGCAACATCATGATCGATAAGAACGGCCGCGCGATGCTGATCGATTTCGGTATCGCGCGCTTCCTGCCGCCGGGCGGACGCGGCACGCAAATCGGTTCGGTCGGCTACGCGCCGCCCGAGCAGTATCTGGGCAAGATGGAGCCGCGCTCCGACCTCTACTCGCTCGCCGCCACGATGCATCATCTGCTGACCGGACGCGATCCGCAGCTCGAGCCGCCGTTCAGCTTTCCACCGCCGCGTCAGCTCGCGCCTGAGATTTCGTCCGAGGTCGAGCGCACGATCATGCAGGCGCTGGACAAGGACGTCGAAAAGCGTCCGGCTTCGGCGCGCGACATGATGCATGCGCTGCCCGATCCGGGGCCGGAACCGGCCGTCATCGGCAGCCAGACGCTGGTGCCGATCTCGACTGCCACCGGAACGCCGTCCTCGCTTGGATTGGCTCCCACGGCGGTGCTGACCAAGACCGTTCAGCCTATCGTGGTGAGCACGCCGGCACCCTCTGCGCCGACGAAGAAGAAACATCCGATACTCGCCAGTATCGCCCAGTTGCCGTTGAAGGTGCGTCTGCCAACCGGCTCGGCGTCCGTCGCGCCCAAACCCCAAAGCGCATCGAGTACAGTTTCCTCTACCGCCAAGACCCAGGATCTGAAGCTTAGTCCACCGACGCCGTCGAGCACGCCGTCGCGTCCGAATACGCCGCGGTCACTGGTCAGGCCTTCGTCCTCGTCTGCAAAAACACCGACGTCGCTGCCCAAGCTGCCGATAACACCGGTCAAGGCCGCTGCGCCCAAGCCGCCGGTTACTCCGCCGACACTCTCTTCGCCGCCAAGGACGCCCGTCGCTCCGGCAAAAATTCCGTCGACACCGGTAACCGCTGTCCCACATCCGGTGTCGGCCAACGGCCGCAGCGCGAGCGCGCCGAGCGTGACCGCTGAGAAGCTGCCGCGATTGGTTGCCAAGGCGGAAGGAGCCGAATTTCAACTGAGCGGCGCCAGCGTGATCATTGGTCGTTCGAAAAATCCCGCCGATGGGGTTAATATCGATCTATCAAGCCTCAAGCGGGGGTCGGACCGAGTGTCACGACGACATGCTGAAATCGTCAAACGCGGACCGGACTACTTCATCCGCGATCTCGGCAGTCTGAACGGCACGTATATCGGTGGAAGGGGCAGACTCGGGCGCGACCAGCTCTACAAATTGAATGACCGCGACCAAGTGGTGTTCGGGGGCACCACGTTTGAGTTTCTGAAAGGCTGACTTGCATGATCAATTGCCCGCAATGTGGCCAATCGGCGCCCGACGATACCAAGTTCTGCGACCGTTGCGGCCAATCGCTCACCGCCGCCGCGACGGCCGCGCCCTCGCTCGCGCCGCTCGCGCTGGGAAGTGAGCTCAAAGGTGGCTCCAAGATTGTCGAGCTCTTGCGCCAGAGTTCGAACGAGAACCGCTATCGCGCAAGCCGCGAGCGCGACGGCAAGACCGAGTCGTTCCAGCTTCGCGAGCAGATTGGCCCGACAAGCGAGCCACCCGAAGAAACCACACCGCAGCTTCGTCAAGACGAGCCGCCGCCGCAACCCGCCGAAGATCCAGCCGGGCCGCGCGCCAAGACCGCCGAACTTAGAGTTCCGCGCTCCGCGACCGAAGCCGTGGAAGCAGTGCAAGCGAGCGCCGCCGAAGAGAAGGCTCCCGAAATAAAAGCGTCGGCCGACGATAGTCTGGTAAAGGTCGTCGAGTCCGACAATCAAGCGTCGCCGAGTCCTTCTATCGAGGATCGGGCCGACGCGGATTCAGCGAACTCCGCGCCCATCGCCGACGACGACCATGTCGCGCAAAACGGCTCGCCGGTTGGCGCCAGCGCCGAAACCCAAGCACAACCGAAAGAGCAGCCCACCGAACACCTCCCCGAAGACCTCGGCGAATTGTTCGGGCGCGTGATGAGCCTTTCGCTCACGCTGAAATACCCCGCCTTCCAGTGCGCGCTCGAGGGTTTTGCCGACAAGGGGCGCGTCTACCTGGTCTATGCTGACGAAAATCTGACGCCGCTATCGCGCCGCAGAGGCGGCATCAAGATGCGCGAGGGTGAGGCGCTTAACGTTGCGATTCAACTCTGCCAGGCGATCGCTTTCCTCAACAAGCGCGCGCTGCGCCTGAACGACATCTGTCCCGAGTCACTGGCCTACGATAGCAACGGCAGGCTCAAGATTATCAGCCTCGATTACGTCTCCAACGATAACGAGCTTCAGGCCGAGCCGATTCTTAATGACGGCTACACCGCGCCGGAAATCTATCGCGGCAAGAAAGTCGACAAGCGGGCCGACATCTTCTCCGCCGGAGCCCTGCTTTACGCGTGTCTCACCGGCGATCGCATCGCGAGTGAGAGCTGGCGCGAGGAAACCGGACCGCTTCGGCCATACCCGCCCCACGTTATTTCGCCCAAGCTCGAACGCGTCCTGCGCCGCGCGCTCGCCTTTCAACCCGCCGATCGATGGCCCACCGCGGACGCATTTAAAGCCGAGTTGCTGCAACTCGGTAGTGGCATGACTCTGCGCACAGGCGCCCTGACCGACGTCGGGATGGTGCGCGAGCTCAACGAAGATTCGTTCATGGTGGTCGAATACGAGCGCGATTCGCAGGTCGAGCCGGCCGAGCATTTTCTTTACGTGGTGTCGGACGGGATGGGCGGAGCGGAAGCCGGCGAGGTCGCGAGCGCGCTCGCGGTCGGCGCTATCCGCGAATATGTGGAAAAGGCGTTTGCTGCCGATTCGCCAAAACCGTCGCCCAATTTGATCCAGGAAGCGGTCGAAGAAGCCAATCGCCGGGTTCAGGAATATCAGGTGGTGCATCCCGAGACGCGCGGGATGGGAGCAACCGCGGTCGCGGTTCTGATTACGCCGCCGGAAGCGTCGCTGGCCTGGGTCGGCGACAGCCGCATCTATCTCTGCGATGTAACTTCGCTGCGTCAGTTGACCAAAGATCATTCGCTGGTTCAGCGCTTGATCGAGATCGGTCAGATAACTCCCGATCAGGCGCGCCATCATGAACACAAAAACGTCATCACGCGCTCGCTTGGCGCTCGACAAAGCGGTCCGGCTGGCGCCGAAATGCAAAGTCTTAGGCTAAAACGCGGGGATCGTCTATTGTTATGCAGTGACGGTTTGATGGCTCACGTCGAAGATCAGGAGATTGAGCAGATCCTGCGACGCCACGATAACCCGGTCGACGCCGCGCGTGAGCTGGTAGTGGCGGCGAACGCCGGAGGCGGAACCGATAATACCACTGTTATTGTTGTTTCTATGGACTGAACGATGAGGTTCAGTTATCTAGTTCAAGGGCAGCGCCCGCTGCGAATGCGATTCGGATTCTGATGGTGTAGAGATGGCCACCGGCTCGGAACCCAGCGCGGCGACCGGCCCACTGCCTCCGGGCACGCTGCTCCAAAATCGTTACCTGGTGCAACGTCTGCTTGGCGGCGGCGGCATGGGCATGGTGTATCTCGCCCAGGACCATCGCCTCGCCAATCGCCTCTGCGCGATCAAGGAGATGGTCGATCACTTTATCGACCCCAATCAGCGCCTGGAGGCCAACGAATACTTCGCTCGCGAAGCCGACACACTCGCCCAGCTAAAGCATCAGGCGATCCCCGCCATCACCGACCGCTTCGACGATCGCAACCGCCATTACCTGGTGATGGAATATGTCGAGGGGCGGAACCTCGAAGAAGAACTGGCCGCGGTCGGCCATCCGCTCTCCGAAGGTCTGGCAATAGATATCGCGCGCCAGCTCTGCGACGTGCTGGTCTATCTGCACGGGTTCACGCCGCCGATCGTCTACCGCGACATGAAGCCCTCCAACGTGATGCTCACGCCCAAGGGCCGCGTGATCCTGATCGATTTCGGCATCGCGCGCCTGTTCAAGGCGGTGGGCAAGGGCACGATGATCGGCACGCTCGGCTTCGCGCCGCCGGAACAATACCAGGGCCAGGTCGACCCTCGCAGCGACATCTATTCGCTGGGCGCCACGCTGCATTACGTCCTGACCGGGCGCGATCCGGAGAAATTTCCGCCCTTCAGCTTCCCACCGATCCGCGATCTGCGTCCCGAACTCTCGTCCAATCTGGCGGGTGCGATCGATCGTGCGCTGTCCTATAAGGCGGATAATCGGCCGCAAACCATCCAGGATTTTCGCGACATGATGCTGTACGGCACGGGGCTCTCAGCCACCGGCGCTTCCGGCATCAGCGCGAAAGGGCGCACCGACGATCTGTCGCTCGCGATACCGCCGGAATATATCCCGCCGGCCCCTCGACGCAGCGGCTTTCGGCGCGCCATCGGGCTGATCATCTTTACGGTATTTCTCGGCAGCGCCGCGTTTGGCGCCACCTACATCTATTCGAATCCGCAATTGCAGTTGCGTCTTGGAATCAAGCCGCTGATCGACAGCCTGCCGTGGAAGCATGAAGAAATCGTGGCCAAAGCCCGCGAACA
>DATJOQ010000128.1:0-11705 GCA_035506935.1 Binataceae bacterium (SeqCode)
GCCCTTCGAGCATCGGGCCCATTATCAACTCGTCGATCTTCTCGATCGCCTCGACCTTCAGATCGGCGCGGCCCATATGGCCGGCTTCATCCGGCGCTTCGATATGCAGCAGCAGGAAGTCGCGATCCTCGAGGGCGGCCAGACCATAGCGAGCCTTGGCGCCGTAATCAGTATCGAGGAAGCCGGTTGCGCCCGGCACGTTGATAACCTCGAGTCCCGCGAGACGTCCGAGACCGCGCACCAAATCGACCGCCGAGATCACCGAGCCGCGCACGCCAAAGCGCTCCTCCAGGGTCGGAACCGCAGGACGCGTGCCCTGGCCCCAGAACCAGACGCAGGTGGCCTCGGCCTTGCCCGATGCACGCCGCTCACGATTCACCGGATGCTCACGCAAAAGCTCGCTCGCCCGCGTCATCAGACTCCGCAGGCGCTCGGCGCCGTTGCCCTGCGGCAGGCACGGATCGATTGGCTTGCCAGTGATATCGTGCGGCGGAGTCAGCCTGGTGCCGGTCGGACCGTCGCGCCATACCATCAGATGGCGATAGCTGACGCCGTTGAACAGCTCGACACCGTCACCGGACAGAGAGTTCTTCAGATCGGCGACGATTCGCGCCGACTCCTCGCTGGAGATATGTCCGGCGGTGAAGTCGTCCATCACGCTCGCGCCGTTCGAGTCTTTGAGCGACACCAGGTTCATGCGAAAGACCACGTCGCGCGGCCCGATATCGAGTCCCTGGCTGGCGGCTTCGATCGGCGCACGACCCGTGTGATAGCGCGCCGGATCGTAACCGAGCATCGTCATCGTGCCGACGTCGCTGCCTGCGGGCATTCCCTTGGGGATCGTCGCCACCAGGCCGAGCTCGCCTTGCGTCGCGATCAAGTCCATGTTGGGCTTGCGCGCCGCCTCTAATGGAGTTCGGCCGCCAAGCTCGTCGCAGGCCCAATCGCCCATCCCGTCGCCATGAATGATGATGTACTTCACGTCAGTTAGGCGCCCCGAATTTCCAAAGTTTCAACGATCGCTTTCGATAATTTTCAAAATCTTGTCGACGTCGGGTTCGACCACGATCGGATTGGTCAAATTCTTGAGCGCGGTATCCGGATCTTTCAAACCGTGGCCGGTCAGCACGCAAACGAGGATTGAGCCCGGCTTGAACGCGCCGGTCTTGCCGAATTTTATTGCGCCCGCGAGTGAGGCGGCGGACGCCGGCTCGACGAACACGCCCTGCGCTGCGAGCAATCGATAGGCGGCAAGGATCTCGCCGTCGGTCACCATGTCGATTATGCCGCCAGATTCGTCACGCGCCGCTTCCGCGGACTTCCAGCTCGCCGGATTACCGATTTTGATCGCGGTGGCGACGGTCTTGGGTTCCTCGACCGCATGGCCGAGCACGATCGGCGCGGCACCTTCCGCCTGATAGCCCATCATCTTCGGCAAACGCTGCGACAGCCCTGCCTCTTTGTATTCTTTGTAGCCCGCCCAATAGGCGGTGATATTGCCGGCGTTTCCGACGGGCAAAAAATGATGAGTCGGCGCGTCGCCAAGCTGATCGCAAACCTCAAACGCACCGGTCTTCTGACCCGCGATGCGGTCGGGATTCACGCTATTCACCAGGCGAATCTTGACCGGGTCCCGCTCAGCCAGATCGCGCACAACCTTCAGGCAGATGTCGAAGTTTCCAATCACTTCGACCACCTGCGCGCCATGCATCACGCTCTGCGATAGCTTGCCCAGCGCGACCGCGCCTTTCGGGATCAGAACCAGAGCTTTAAGGCCTGCGCGTCCCGCGTACGCCGCCGCCGAGGCCGCGGTATTGCCGGTCGAGGCGCAGACCACTGCGCGCGCGCCCTCGCCCAAGGCCTTGCTCATCGCGACCGTCATGCCGCGATCTTTGAACGAGCCGGTCGGATTGCTCGCCTCTAACTTCAAGTAAAGCTTTACATTTGGCGCGACCCGGTCGGCGAGCTCGCCGCTCTCGATCAGGGGCGTGTTCCCTTCGTTCAACGTGACAACCGGCGTGTCGTCGCTGACCGGCAGGAAGCGCCGGTAATGCTCGATTAGCCCGGGCCATCGCGTGAGTCTGGCGGGTGAGGTCCTAATGCACGCGTGCTCTGTCATGACCAATTACAGCCGCTCCTCGATTCGAATAAAGACCGGTGCCTGTTTCACGACCCGGGATTGGCGGATCTGAGCCAGCGCCCGCTTGAGGTTACGCTCGCGCGCCTCGTGCGTACGCATCACCACCGGCACCGTGACCTCCGCGTTGCGCTCCTGCTGGATCACCGACGCAATCGAAATTCCGTGCCTGCCCAGCACCGACGCAATCACGCCGAGCACTCCCGGCTTATCCGGCGCCATGAAGCGCAGATAGTATTCGCATACCACGTCGTCCATCGGCTTGACACGGCCGCGCTTGATTTCATCGATCGGCAGCCCCAGCGGATGGCTGCGGGCGCCACCGGCGGCGATCCGATTGCGCGCGATCTCAACGATATCCGCCATCACCGCCGTAGCGGTCGGCATCTCGCCGGCGCCGCGTCCGAAGTACAAGGTCGAGCCCAACGCTTCGCCCTGGATATAAATCGCGTTAAACGCGCCGCCGACCTCGGCCAGCAGATGTCGTCGCGGGATCATCGTGGGCTGGACGCGCGCTTCGATTCCGTCGTTCTCGTCTTTGGCTATCGCGAGCAGCTTGATCGTGAAGCCGAGCTCGCGGGCGTAGGCGATATCCTGCTGCGTGATCGCACCGATCCCTTCGGTATAAATCTGCGCCGGTTTGACGATGACGCCGAAGGCCAGAGCCGCCAGCAGGCAAAGCTTATGGGCTGCGTCGTGGCCGTCGATATCAAGCGCAGGGTCGGCTTCGGCCAATCCAGTGCGCTGGGCCTCGGCCAACACCTCAGCGAACTCCGTCCCGCGCTCGCTCATCGTGGTCAGGATGTAATTGCAGGTGCCGTTGACGATTCCATAGACCGCGCGTTGGCGATCGCCGGCCAGCGATTCGCGGAGCGTGCGGATTATCGGTATTCCGCCGCCAACGCTAGCCTCGAATCCGACCGCTCGTCCGGCGCGATCGGCCGCGCGAAAAATTTGCTCGCCATGCGTCGCCAGCAGCGCCTTGTTCGCCGTGACCACGTCCTTGCCGTTGGCCAGCGCCTTGATTATCAACGAGCGCGCCGGCTCTTCACCGCCGAACAGCTCGACGATGATATCGAGATCTTCTCGTTCGGCCAGCGCCGCACTGTCTTTGGTGATTAGCTTGGCGGTCAGCCCCAGCGATGGATCAGGCTTGAGGCTTCGATCAGCGACCGCCGCGAGCTCGAGCGCCGCGCCGATCCTGCGGGTCAGCGCCGAAGCGTTGGCGCGCAGGAGTTTGACCACGCCGGTGCCGACGGTGCCGCATCCGAGCAAGCCGATGCGGAGCGGCTTCGCTCGGGCGTCGCCCTGCCCGCTCCGATTCGACGCCTCAGCGCGCACCGCCCGCACTGGTCTTGAGTCGTTGCGGCGAGCCGGATTGCAAGGCGTGCTTGATTCCGCGCAGCGCCTGGCGAGTGCGATGCTCGTTTTCAATCAGGGCGAAGCGCACGAAGCCGTCGCCGTCGGCGCCGAAACCCACTCCCGGCGAGACCGCCACTTTGGCCTCGGACAGCAGAAATTTGGAGAATTCGAGCGAGCCCATCTCGCGATACGGCTCGGGAATAGGTGCCCACACGAACATCGTGGCGCGAGGCTTTTCCACCGGCCATCCCGCCCGATTCAATCCGTCCACCAGAACGTCGCGCCGGCGCCGGTACATGTCGTTGATCGCGCCGACGCATTCCTGCGGGCCGTTGAGCGCATGGATCGCAGCCACCTGGATCGGCGCGAACATCCCGTAGTCGAAGTAGGACTTGAGCCGCGCCAGCGCCGCGATCATCTGCCGATTCCCCACCGCGAACCCAACACGCCATCCGGGCATGTTGTAGCTCTTCGACAGGGTGAAAAACTCGACGCCAACTTCCTTTGCGCCTTCGACCTGCAGGAAGGACGGCGCCTTGTAGCCGTCGAAACACAAATCCGCGTAAGCGAAGTCGTGCGCGATCAGTACCTCGTACTCGCGGCCGAACTCGACCACGCGCCGCATGAATTCCAGGTCGACCGTTACAGTCGTCGGATTATGCGGAAAGTTGATGATCATGAACTTCGGGCGCGGCCACGAGCGCTTGGTGAGATCGACCAGAGACTGGAAAAACTCGTCCGCGCTACGCAGCGGAACGCCATGAACGTCGGCGCCGGCGATGATGCACGCGTACTGATGGATCGGGTAGGTCGGAGCGGGCGCCAGGACCACGTCGCCATGGTCGAGGATCGCAAGCGCCAGATGAGCGATACCTTCTTTCGAGCCGATCGTGGCGATCGCTTCGGAGTCGGGATCGAGCTCGACTTCGTGATTGCGCTTGTACCAGTCGGCGATCGCAACGCGCAGCTTGAAGATGCCGCGCGAGACCGAGTAGCGATGGTTCGCGCCTTTCGACGACGCCTCGATCAGTTTGTTGACGATATGCGGCGGCGTTGGCTCGTCGGGATTGCCCATGCCGAAATCAATCACGTCCTCGCCGGCGCGTCGGGCCTTGAGGCAAAGCTCGCCGATAATATTGAAGACGTACGGCGGTAACCGGTTAACTCGCGAGAAATTCATCGCCTTAAACTTTTATATGATGGGCAGTGTCGCTAGCTATACGCACGAAGCGATTAGCTTGCATTTGCGGTCGAAAAGCGCGGAGCGACGGTCAAAAAACCACCGCCGCTTAGTTCTAATCGGCCGTGACGATCGCCGACGCGGTCACCGGTCGCGAGCGCAAGGCCAGGTAACATGGCGCGACCGTGGCCAGAACTAACGCGGATACTTCCCAGGCGGTGCCGATCCCGTACAAGTCGGCTATCCGTCCCGAGATCAGCAGGCCGATAGCCCCGCCCAGCGTGCTGAAAGTGGTTTGAAACGACAGCAGCGTTGCGCGGTCGTCGGCTTCGATCTCTTCGTTGAACCAGCTCCGTCCCAACGGCTCGATCGCACCGACGCACAGATTCAGGCCGAACAAGAGCACCAGGACCACTGCGGTCCGGCTGCCCCACCATCCCGCAGCAAACAACAGCGCGCTGGCGCTAGCTACCACCATCGCCAGTAGCCCCGGCCGTGATGTTCCCGTCGGCGGGAATCTGACGACTATTTCCGATCCCAGCAACCGCCCGAGTCCGAAAAAGCAGAACAGCCATCCCACCACCCAGAGCCCCATCCCGAAGTTGTCGTACACATACTGCGGCCACTGCAGCCAGTATGGCGCCATCGAGCCGAACAGCAGTGCGTTCGCCAAAGTCAGCAGCACTCGCGAGCGCTTGGCGAACCCGGCTCGTACGCCGTTCTTCACGCGCTTGCCGACTCGCGACGCCAATTCGGTAAAATCGAACCTGGCGGTAGTCTCCGTCCGCGTCGCCTCTTCGCGCATCAACACGGCAGCCAATGTCCCGCTTACTAAAAATCCGACCGAGCCGAGAAGCCACGGGAGCCCGATATCGATATCGGCCGCATACGCACCGATTAACGCCGCCAGCATGAAACCGAGCGAGGCGAGCTGCGAGACGCGCGAGAACAACCGATCCTTGAGCCCCTCGAATCCCGCCGCGTCGAGCGCGTCCACCGCCCACGCCTCGATTGCGCCGTTGCCGAAGGTTGTCCCGATACCGTCGACGAACTCAGTAATCAGGAAAGCGATGTAAGTGTGCGCGCAGTAATACCCGGCGAAAGCGAACATGCGCGCGGCGGAGGAGAGGATGAAGGCCTTGCGCCGTCCGACGGCGTCGGCGAAGGCGCCGGTCGGCACGTCGGTGACAAAGGTGACTATAAAGTAAATCGCGAGCACGCTGTTGATCTGGAACTGATCCAGCCCGCGCGAGCGCAGAAACAACGGGTAAACCCCAAAAACGAAAGCCATCCCGAACGAGTACGTCCACCACAGGACGTAGTAGCGGCGTGTGATCAGGCGGAGATTTCCGGCGCGCTCGTGAACTTCGGTGTCGATTACCATGCTGGAAACAAAAACGCCCCGGGCTTCGGGATCGCTCGGGGCTCTTATCAGCCGCGTCTTCGCGTGCAACCCGCGATTTTTCCCCAACCATCTTCAAACCCGTAGCTAATCAAGTCAAGCAAGCTTTTTACACCGATCGCTCGGCGTACGCGACGAACGCTCGCGGCCATCACGCGATACGATTAAACTAACCTCGTAATGGCGTTGGATTTTTCGAATGGCCGACGAATCGACGAGACCGGGTTGGCGAATCGCGGCTCCGTCGCGCCGCGCAGCAATCAGCTCGGACGCGTCGAGCGTGCGTGGCGCATGTTCGTGGTGCTGTGGCTCGCCGCTCGCATCTACGTCGGTTACAAGAGCATCCAACTCTGGACGCGGATCTTCCGCGATGCCAACACGGAGGCGCTTTACCAACGCCAGGACTTGCGCGCCGCACAAGCACTCTATAGGTCGGCGATCAAGCTCGAAGGATTGCTGATCAAGGCGTGCCAATTTATCGCGACTCGCGCTGATATTCTTCCTGAAGCGTGGGTGGTCACGCTTTCCGGATTGCATGATCGCGTTCCGCCCCGCGCGTTTGCGGAAATTCGCGCGCAAATCGAGTGCGAAACCGGCCGCGCGCTTGAATCGACCTACATCGAATTCGATCCCGTTCCGGTCGCCTCTGCCTCGCTGGCGCAGGTTCATCGTGCGTGCCTCAAAGATGGCCGGCGATGCGCGGTCAAGGTGCAGTATCCGGGAATCGAGGAGCGTGTCGCGGCCGATTTGCGCAACCTGACACTCGCGCTCAGAATCCTTGCGCGGCTCGAGCCGAGCTTCGATTTCACCGCACTCGCAAAAGAGCTTCTGAAGTACGTGCCGATGGAGCTCGATTTCATCAACGAAGCGCGCAACTGCGAGCAGGTGCGAAGCAACTTTACCGGCCACGACGACGTGATCGTTCCGGCGGTCTATTGGGAGGCAACTACCCGCCGCGTGCTGACGATGGAATTCGTCGACGGCATCCAGGTGAGCGACGTCGCGGCCCTCGAGCGCGCCGGCATCGACAAGCGCGCGGTGGCGCAGAAGCTCACTGAAATTTATTGCGAGCAAATTCTCCGGCACGGCTTTTTCCAGGCCGATCCACATCCGGGCAACATCCTGGTGCGGCCGGGTCCGCGATTGGTGCTGCTGGATTTCGGTCTGTCCAAGGATTTTCCGGCAAGCTTCCGCGAGGGCGTGGTGCGGCTCACCTTCGCTATCCTGATCGGCGATCGCTCGGCTATAGCGCACGCCTTCGACGATCTCGGCTTCAAGACCCGCGACGGCTCACTCGATACCCTGGTCGTAATCTCCGATCTGCTGCTCGGCAACGTGATCAAGCGGCAGAAGTCCTACGCCGACCCGGAGCTGATCGAGGAGATATCGGAGCAGCTGCCGCGCGCGCTCAGGCGCAATCCCGTGGTGCATGTGCCGGCGGATATCCTGTTGATCGGGCGCGTGATGGGATTGCTCAGCGGGCTCGGCAAAACTCTCGACTCGCAGGTCAATCTGATGGCGACCGTGATGCCTTACGCGCAGCGCCTGATGACCGAGCAGTCGGTCGCTGCCGGCAATTGATTACATCACTTTACTGGCAGGCGCCGCACGTTTAGGCTGACGCGATGATTATCGGGATCGCCACGCGCCAGAAACCCGTCTAACGAACATCATATGCCTTCACCAAAGCAAACCATCGCGGCTAAATCGTTTAGCCGGCAGCCGAAGCCTAAACCCCTGATGGCATCAACGCTGAACGATATCGAAAAGACCGCGTTGCGCGCCGCGCGTAGCGCCGGGCGAATCCATCTCGCGCGCCTGCAGCGCGTCAATGTGTCGCGCAAGACCAGCGCGATCGATCTCGTGACCGAGGCCGACCACGAATCCGAAGCCGCGATTATCCAGATCCTGAGCCGCGCCTACCCGACGCATACCATCGTCGCCGAAGAGACCGGCGGCATCGTCAAAGACGGCGAGCATCGATGGATCATCGATCCGCTCGACGGCACCACTAATTTCGCGCACGGCTTCCCGCAGTTTTGCACCTCTATCGGTTACGAGCGGCGCGGACAGATGACGCTCGGCGTGGTTTACGACGCACTCAAAAAAGAATGCTTCACGGCGCGCCGCGGCAAGGGAGCATTTCTCAACGGCAAGCGTATTCGCGTGAGCGACACGCCCAGCCTCGATTTTTCCCTCCTCGGCACTGGCTTCCCCTATGACCGCCGCCAGCGCCGCCGCTATTACTTCACCTTCTGGGAAGCTTTCATGATGAAGGTGCAGGGAGTGCGGCGCACCGGTAGCGCGGCACTCGATCTTGCCTACGTAGCGTGCGGACGCGTCGACGGTTTTTGGGAATTCGGCCTCAAATCGTGGGACGTCGCCGCCGGTTCATTGATTATCGAAGAGGCAGGCGGCCGCGTGACCAACATGGACGGCAGTCCGCTCGCTCTCGACGGAGGCCGTATCCTCGCCAGCAATCGCCTGCTGCACGATCAGATGGTCACGACGATGGCGGAGACCGAGGACGAGGCGCGCCGCCGCCAGGCGGAAATCGAATAGCCGGTTTGCGCTGGATTTCGCTGCGCGTATATCGTCGAGGCAGGGAGTGCCGATATGGCGGAGAACACGGTTAAGGAACACATCAAACAACGCTACGGCCGCATCGCCGAGCGAGTCGGCACGGGCTGCTGCAATTCGGCTCCCGCCACCGACGCGAACCCGGTCACGTCGAACCTCTACGCCGACAAAGAGACTGCGAATCTCCCGCAGCAGGCGCTGGCGGCATCGATGGGATGCGGTAATCCTACCGCCTTTGCCGAGCTGAAGCCGGGCGAGGTTGTGCTCGATCTCGGCTCGGGCGGTGGGATCGACGTTTTGCTTTCGGCCAAACGCGTGGGTCCAACCGGCATGGCCTACGGGCTCGACATGACGGACGAGATGCTGGCGTTGGCGCGCGAGAATCAGCGCAAGTCGGGAATCGAAAACGTCGAGTTCCTCAAGGGCGAGATCGAAAATATTCCGTTACCGGACGAATTGGTTGACGTAATCGTTTCCAACTGCGTTATCAATCTCTCGGCCGACAAAGATCTTGTTCTGTCCGAAGCGTTTCGTGTGCTGAAGCCGGGCGGCCGCCTGGCCGTGTCAGATATCGTGATTCGCGGCGAGGTGCCCGGCGAGCTTCGCAAGCACGTCGAAGCGTGGCTCGGATGTGTCGCGGGCGCGATGGAAGAATACGAGTACGAAGCCAAGCTTATCGCCGCCGGCTTCGATGAAATCGATATCGAGCCGATTCGAATTTATCGCGCTGAGCAGGCGCGCAAGTTTTTGACTGAGGCCGGTCTCGATTTCGACCAGATAGCCCCGCTGATTGATGGCAAGTTCATGAGTGCCTCGATCTGCGCGCGCAAGGGAGAGCCGACCTGCCGCTTCGCCTGATCCCGTCGCTCACTTGTTCACGCTGATAGCTTGAGGTATTCGATCGGACTGTTCTTCAGCTCGCCCCGGTAGTGAAAAGGACATCACGGAGGTCTCCGGAACCTCAAGTCCGGGTTCGACTCCCGGCCGGGGCACGGATGAAAGCCTAATAAACTCAAGACGAATAGGACGTGCGTCTGAGCCAGTTAGTGCTCATCATGCGCTGACTTTGCCCGACTAGCCACGTATTGGGACCACCTTAGCCGGGCGCTTCTTTTCACTGTCCAGGTAGGCGTTGAGTTTGGCCGCGCCGCGTTCAAGCATGTTCCTGTCGATAATTCCATACCGCTTGAGCATCCCGACGTCTTCCCAGCCTACCAAAGCCATGGTGACGAGGGGATCGACACCAGCGTTTATTAAATTCCTCGCAGCGGTTCGGCGGAAGTCATGCGGAATGCGGCCACTGACGCCGGCTGCGGCGCATGCCTTATGCCATGCGGGTCGATAGTCGACGATCGCGTTTCCGCAATTGTGGAAAAGCAGCGGGATCACGCGACCGGTCTCAACTTCGAGGCGTCGTGTGGCCTCGAGTTGCTGGTCGATCGCGCCGCGGAGCTCAGGGATGACATCGAGCGGGAATTCTCGCGGGCGCTCGTTCTTGGTTTCGCCTTCAAGTCGAGCTGTTCCCATTGCAAGGCTATCAGTACCGACGCGCGGAGACCGCGCCGGTACGCCATCATGATCGACAAGGCGTCGCGTTCCGCAAGCTGCCCGCCAGCATGGCGCGCGGGACGATCATGCGTTCAACCTCATTTGGGGTCAGATACTCGCGCGTTCGGCTCGCCTGGTTGAGTTGGCGGATGGGCGGCAGTTTGTCCCGCTTTGCCCATTTCGACCTTTGTGGAAGCGAAGTTATAGCTGGCATGCTCTTAGTTCCATCGGTGGTTTGGCTCGGTCGCTTTGCCCGAAAGGCGCTTTTTGGGCAATACGAACCGGGCCGATTAAACGCTCTCGCGGCCATCGGGTAGCAGATCCCCGCAGCAATTCCTGCTCGCGGGGGCCCGACGACGATTTGCCATTAACTCCGGCCATGACGGTGGTGACTACCATGGCCGTACCAGAACATCGACCGAGTCGAGGGGGGGCGCAGGGATTCGCACCAATCTCAGCAGGGCGTCGGGCAGTGGCCTGATTGGGTCAGTCGACCCGTCGAACCAGGCCACCGTAATCAAGCAGACCTCTGCTACGCGCTTAGTTCGTCGAGCAACGCCCTGGCGTCCTTCAAGTCTTCGAGGTCGAATCCCTCAGTGAACCATTTGTAAATTGCGGCGAGCATCATGCGCGCCTCATCACGACGGCCCTGTTTCGCGAGCAACCGCGCCAGGCTGGTCGTCGCGCGCAATTCCCACCATCGCGATTCCTGCTGCCGCGCGACCTTGATCGCTTTGCGCAGGCACGACTCGCTCTCGATATTGCCCGCCCCGTCACGTACCTCCAGCAACTCGCCCTTCACTCGATGGAGCTCAGCCTCATCCAGCCGCTCACCGGAGCCATCGATTCGTTCCAGGTTCTGGTCGAGCATCGCGATCGCCTGTTCGATTCGCCCGAGTTTCTGGTAACTCTTCGCTAGCATCGCGGCCGTAGTCGCCTGTCTGGGGCTGCCTCCGATCGGAACAAGCCCTGCCATCCCTGCCTCCATCTCGGCGATGCCTCGCTCGATGTCCCCGAGCTCGGCTATCGCCCATCCATGAAACCATCGGCCCCACGCCAGCCACTCGGGGAATCCGTGCTCCTCGCCGTTCGCGATCAAAGCCTCCGCGAGGTCACGCACCGCCTCGGGCTCACGCCGCATTTGAGATAACCAGGCGGCACTACTCAGCACCATGCCGAAAGTGAACGGATCGTTGAGGTCGCTGGCGCGGCCGATTGCTTCTTGCCTGAGCTTGCGCGCTGCGAAACCCCACCCAAAAGATGAACCGCCAAGGAGAGATGTCCCGGAACTGTCACCGACAAGTTGAATGGCGATGTTCCCTGGGCGTGGCCTCGAAACGCGCTTTCCATTCGCGGGACAGCCTGACCGTCTCGTTCAAATCGCCGCTGAAAAGCGCGCCGATTAAGATGACGCGATGGGCGAAGACAAGTATTTCCACGTCACCAAGCCGCTCGGCCACCTCAAGGTGCCGTCTGCTCATCTCCTGAGCGCGGAG
>DATJOQ010000129.1:0-10643 GCA_035506935.1 Binataceae bacterium (SeqCode)
CGGGTCGACGCGGAGCTGATGCGGACCTATCGCGGCCTTGCGCCTGAAATCGCGGACGTCAACCAGGCCATGATCGAGCGTTTGGCTCCGAAGTCGCTCAGCAGCCTGCTGGTGCGGATCGCGCTCGATCCGGCCGCGGCGGAAATCGCGGCGCACACCCCGTATCTTCACGGCGCCGCCGAAGCGTTCAGCGAGCTGCGCGAAACCGGCGCCGACGTCACCAGCAGCGCGCGACAAACGGTAGCGCTCTACAAATGGTTGCAGGAAGTTCTCGCGGCCGCGGCACGCGCCGATGACGCGCTCAACGAAGCCAGCGGCGATTCGCTGGACGAGCTCACGCGCGGTCTGGCCAACGAAGGGATGGGTATCGGCGAGGACGGGCCGAACGATCCCTCGGACTCGGGCGGCGACGAGCCGAATCAGCGGGTTCAGATGCAGGTTTCGGGCAAGCGTTCGAAAGGGCGCGGCGGACAGCCGCTGTCGCCCGAGGAAATCCAGCGTCTGCTCGACCAGGGGATGCAGATCAAGCCGGACGAGGGCGGGAGCAACGACGAGCCTGGCGCGGGAGTTTACCTCACCGAACTCAAAGGCAAGCAGGCCAAGGAACTGGCCGACCTGCGCCAGCAATTGGCCGAAGCCGGCTCATGGGCTGGTCACGGGCGCTTGGTGATGGGACGGCGGAGCGGCCAGGAAGACTCTTACTACGCCTACGACGAATGGGACTACGTCGCTTCCGATTATCGACGCAGCTGGTGTCATCTGCGCGAAGTGCCGCTTGCCGGCGACGAAGGCGATTTCTACAGCCGCACCCTGGTTCGCTACACCGAGCTGATTCCGCAGGTGCGCCGCCACTTTCAGCGTATCCGGCCGGCTTCCTACCGGATGGTGCGCGGACTCGAGGACGGCGAAGAGATCGATATCGATCGCGCGATCGAGGCGCGCGTGGCTCGTCTGATGGGTCAATCGCCGGACGGCCGCGTCTACAAGGCACGCACCAGGGAGACTCGCGACGTCGCCACGCTGTTCCTGCTCGACATGTCCGCGTCGACCGACGAACCGATCCAGCGTGACGTTCGCCGCCAGACCGGAGAGAACGATCAGGATGACTGGCAGAGAAGCTGGCAGCGCAGGCTTGCCGGCGGTGAGCGTCCGCGCCGGATTATCGACGTCAACAAGGAAGCGCTGGTTATTATGGCGCAGGCGCTCGAGGAGCTCGGCGACTCCTACGCGATCATGGGCTTCTCTGGGCACGGCCGCGACAATGTCGAGGCATACATCATTAAGGAGTTCGAGCGCTTGCTTTCGGATGAAGTCAAGGCGCGCATCGGTGCGGTCGAGCCGAAACGCTCGACCCGAATGGGCGCTGCGATTCGGCACGCACGCGAGAAATTCAAGGACGTGAACGCGCGCGCCAAGCATTTGATCCTGCTGAGCGACGGTTTCCCGCAGGATTTCGACTATGGCCAGGACCGCCGTTCCAACACCTACGGCATCCAGGACACGATGGTCGCGCTGAAGGAACTCGAGCTGGCCGGCATCGTGCCGTTCTGCATCACCGTCGATCGCACTGGCCACGATTATTTGCGTGAGATGTGCCCGTCGTCGCGCTACCTGGTGATCGACGATATCGCGTCGCTGCCGCGTGTTTTGCCGAAAATCTACGAGCAGATCGTCCGCTGGTAGATTGCGCGCTGGTAGACATCGCCGCGGTTTTTAATCGTACTATATGGCCGCTCCTGCTCACGTCGCGACTGAGGTTTCGGACCACTCACACAAGTGGCTGATCGCGATCGCGGTCATGGTCGGCACCATTCTCGAGGTGCTCGACACCTCGATCGTCAACGTCGCGCTGCCCCACATGCAGGGCAGCTTCTCGGCCAGCGTCGATGAAATCACCTGGGTGGTGACCAGCTACCTGGTCGCCAACGGCGTCATGATCCCGATGACCGGGTGGATTGCGTCGCGTTTCGGACGCAAGCGATATTTTCTAATTTCGGTTCTCTTCTTCGTTGCCGCGTCCGCGGTGTGCGGAGCCGCGCAGACACTGGATCAGATGGTGCTGTTCCGTTTGATTCAAGGAATTGCCGGCGCCGCGATGATCCCCTGTTCCCAGGCCATCCTGATGGAAACCTTTCCGCCCGAAGAGCAGGCGCTGGCGATGGCGACATGGGGTGTGGGCATGATGGCCGCGCCGATCATGGGGCCGACGCTCGGTGGATGGATCACCGACAACTGGTCGTGGCGCTGGAATTTCTACATCAACATTCCGACCGGCCTGGCGGCGTTCCTGATGGTCTCCGCGTTCGTCCACGATCCCGTCTACCTGCGCCGCGATCGGCGAACGGGTGGCAAGGTCGATTACATCGGAATCGCATTGCTGATCGTTGGCCTGGGCCTGTTGCAGGTGGTTCTCGATCGCGGCGAACGCTCCGACTGGTTCGCCTCCGCCTGGGTGATCTACACGACGATAATCGCAGCGGCAGCGATCATAGGACTTGTGATTCGCGAGCTGCGTTTTTCGGATCCGATCCTCGATTTGCGCATGTTCAAGTCGCGCGATTTCACTCTGTCGGTCTTTCTCATCCTGCTGATGGTGCTCGCGGTCTTTGCCAACCTGCTCCTGAATCCTGTCTTCCTCCAGGAGTATATGGGCTACTCCGCCTCGAAGGCGGGCGTGGCGATGGCGCCGCGGGCTTTGGGCAGCTTGTTCTCGATGTTCCTGATTGGCCAGCTTGCGCGCCGCCGGTTCGACACCCGGCCTCTGATCGCGCTCGGGTTCTGCCTGATGGGCTTCGGGATGTGGGAGATGTCGAAATGGACGCTCGACGTCAGCATGTGGGCGGTGTGTTGGCCGACCGTGCCGTTCGGGATGGGCTCAGGGCTTATCTTCCCGACGCTTTCCGCCAAGAGTCTCGCTTCCGTGGCACGCGAGCGCATGGGCTACGCCTCGAGCCTCTTCAACATGATGCGCAACACCGGTTCCGCGCTCGGCATTTCGATAGTTATCAACCTGCTCACGCGGCGCGAGCAGATCCATCAGGCCTACCTGGTGCAGCATTTTTCGGTGTTCGAAAGCTGGAAGCTCGCACAGCTCGCGCCGCGGGTTCCCGGCGCACCGACCTTCCGTGCGATGGGGCAATCCGGCGGCGGCCAGAGCCTCGCGGAAGTGTACCATCTGATCCAGGCGCAGGCGGCGATACTTTCCTTCAACGACATCTATCGGATGTTGGCGATGCTGGTGGTCGTGCTGGTGCCGGTCACATTCCTGCTGGGAAAAGCGCAGGGGCAGGCGGGCGCGGCGCACTAACGGGAATTAGTCGCGGCGCGCGATACGCAGGTCGTGTCCGGTCATCTCCGAAGGCGCGGCAATTTCCAGCACCGCCAGCAACGTCGGCGCGACGTCCGACAGCTCGCCGTCGTCGAGACCGCCTTTGTACGAAGGATCGAACAGGATCAGTGGCACGCGATTAGTCGTGTGAGCGGTATGCGGCTGGCCGGTTGCCGGATCGGCCATGAATTCGGCGTTGCCGTGGTCGGCGGTTATCAGGGCTATGCCGCCGGCGTCGTCGACTGCTCCGATCACACGGCCCAGCGCTGAGTCGGTTGCCTCGATCGCCTGGATCGTCGCCTCGAGCTTGCCGGTGTGACCGACCATGTCGGGATTCGCGAAATTGATCACGATCACGCCGAAGCGGCGACTCGCTATCTCCTGTTCCGCGCGTTCGGCGATCGCCGCGGCGCTCATCGCCGGGTACAAATCGTAAGTCGCAACCTTCGACGACGGGATCAGAATGCGCTCTTCGAGCGCAAACGGTTTCTCAACTCCGCCGTTCAGGAAATAGGTCACGTGCGCGTATTTCTCGGTTTCCGCCAGGCGCAGATTCCGAATCCCGGCGCTGCTCAGCTCTTCGCCCAGCGTATGCTTGACGTCTTCAGGTCCGAACGCCAGCGGCAAATCGAAGCTGCGATCGTATTCGGTCATGCACACGTAGCCGACCTTGGGGAAACGCGGCCGCTCGAAGCCGCTGAAACCGTCGAGCGTGATCGCGGCAGTCAACTGGCGCGCGCGATCGGCGCGGAAGTTGAAACAGATCACCTGGTCGCCGTCATTTATCGGAGCCCGTCGCCCGATCACGATCGGCTCGACGAATTCATCGTTCTTGCCGACAGCGTAGCTATTCTCGATTGCGCTCACCGGACGCTCGGAAATCGGTCCCTCGCCCGCGACGATTGTGCGCCAGGCGCGCTCGGTGCGCTCCCATCGCTTGTCGCGATCCATGGTGTAATAGCGGCCGCTCACGGTAGCGATTCGTCCGCGCCCGAGCTGCGCGAGCTTGCCTTCGAGCCGCTCGACGAATGGAATCGCGGAACGCGGCGGTTTGTCGCGTCCGTCGAGCACCGCATGCACCGCGATATTGGCGACGTTCTCGCGCGCCGCGAGGTCGAGTAGCGCGAACAGATGATTAATATGGCTGTGCACGCTACCGTCCGAGAGCAATCCCCACAGATGCAGCGTATCGTGGCCCCGCGCCGTGCGGCGCATGGTCTCGACCAGCACGCGATTCGAGAAGAACTCACCGCTTTCGATCGCCTTGCTGATCCGCATCACGTCCTGATAGATGACGCGGCCAGAGCCGATCGTGAGATGGCCCACCTCCGAATTGCCCATCACGCCAGGTGAGAGTCCGACCGCCGCGCCCGAAGCCTTGAGCGCGCTATGCGCCTGGCTCGCATACAGTCGATTCATGGTCGGCGTCTTGGCCAGCGCGATCGCGTTGGCCTCGCGCGCCTCACGCAAACCCCAGCCGTCGAAGATTATCAGAACCGCGATCGGCGGACGGCTCATCGCGCGCCCCGCCGCTGCCATCGCGCAAACACCTTCGTCCCCGGATATTCCGCGCGCGCGCCCAGCTCCTCCGCGATTCGCAGCAGGCGATTGTACTTGGCCAGCCGCTCGCCGCGGCTGAGCGAACCGGTTTTAATCTGGCCGACGCCAGTCGCGACCGCGAGATCGGCGATCGTGGTATCCTCGGTTTCACCCGAGCGATGCGATATCACGGCGGTATAATTAGCCGAGCGCGCGACCTCGATCGCGTTAAGGGTCTCAGTCAGCGTGCCGATCTGATTGAGCTTAATCAAAATTGAATTCGCGCACCCCTCCTCGATCCCGCGGCGCAGCCGTTTTGGATTCGTGACGAACAAATCGTCGCCAACCAGTTGCGCGCGGCTGCCGAGCTCGCGCGTCATCAGCCGCCATCCGTTCCAGTCGTCCTCGGCCAGTCCGTCTTCGATCGAAACGATCGGATAGCGATCGAGCCAATCGCCGTAGAATCGCACCATCTCGTCCGCGCCGCGCGATTTCTTGTCCGAACGCGCGAACACGTACTTGCCATCTTCGTGGAACTCGCTCGACGCCGGATCCAGCGCCAGCGCGACGTCCTCGCCGGGACGGTAACCCGCCTTCGCGATAGCCTCCATGATCACGTCGAGCGGCTCCTGATTGTTTCTCAGATTCGGCGCGAAGCCGCCCTCGTCGCCGACGTTGGTCGAATGGCCGCCCTTCTTCAGGATCGCGGCGAGCGCGTGGAACACTTCTGCACCGTAGCGCAGCGCCTCGGCGAAGGTCGGCGCGCCCAGCGGCACGATCATGAATTCCTGCATATCGACGCTGGAATCGGCGTGCTTGCCGCCGTTGAGGATATTCATCATCGGCACCGGCATCACATGCGCATCCGCCCCGAGGTAGCGATACAGCGGAACGCCTTTGGCCGCTGCTGCAGCGTACGCCGCCGCCATCGATACGCCCAGCATCGCATTGGCGCCAAGCTTCGACTTGTTCTCGGTGCCATCTAGCGCGAGCAAGCGGCGATCGACTTCCGGCTGATCCGCCGCATCGGCGCCTTTCAGATGAGACGCGATGATATCGTTGACATTGGCGACCGCCTTCAACACGCCCTTGCCGCCGTAGCGTTTGGAGTCGCCGTCGCGCAGCTCCAAAGCTTCATGCGCGCCGGTCGACGCACCCGACGGAACCGCGGCGCGTCCCAAAGCGCCGCCGGCGAGGCGCACGTCCACTTCGATCGTGGGATTTCCGCGCGAATCGAGAATCTCGCGCGCTTTGATATCAGTGATTGGACTGCCCGAAGCCATGAATTACCCCCGAAGAATCAGACAAGCAGGATTCCCAAGCTGGTGGAAGCGCGGCGGCTTATTTATCGCCGCTTGATAGAGCAGCTTATCAAATCCGTGCAATGCGACTGTGTACATTTTGACGCACGCGATGCCAAGCGCTCACACCGCGCCCGCGTCGCGCATCGCACCGATCTGCTCCCAGCTAAAACCGAGCTCGAGCAGGATCTCTTCGCTATGCTGGCCGTACTCGGGCGCCGGCCTGGCTTTGGTCTCGATCTCTCCATTGAGCGAGATGGGCGCACCGGGAACCATCATCTTGCCGGCCATCGGATGATCAAGCTCCATCAGATAGCCGTTGGCGCGCGCCTGCTCGCTTTGCAGAATTTGCGGCAGGGTCGCGACGTCGGTCGCCAGCACGTCGATTTCATGTAACAGCTCGAGCCATTGCGCGGTGGTCTTGCGCGGGAAGATCTGGTCGAGCACCTGCTCCATCTTTGCGCCGTGGAAATTGCGCGTCGGATTATCATAGTCGGGATCGGTTTCGAGATGTTCGATACCCATCACCCTGCAGAACGACGGCCAGCGCTTGTCGTCGCATCCCGCGAGGCAGATATATCCGTCTTTGGTCGCGAAAGCGCCCCACACGCCGCGCAAAAACGGATGACATCGATTTCCACGCTCCGGCTCCTTTCCGCTGAGCGAAGTGTAATTCAGCTCCCACGCCTGCATTGCCAGCAGTGTGCCGTAGATCGACGCGTCGACTCGCTGGCCCTTGCCGGTACGTTCGCGGACAAATAGCGCCGTGATGATTCCGCTGGCGAGGCTTAGCGCGCCGCAATGATCCGCCACGAACATCCCCGCCGGCAGCGGCGGATGGTCGAGCGTTCCGGTTTTTATCATCACGCCGCTCGCCGCCTGCGCCAGCGTGTCGCGGCTGGGACGCATCACCCATGGGCCCTTTGGCCCCCACGAGCTGGCCTGGCCATAAATCAGTCCCGGATTCACCTTGAGCAAATCGTCGAAGCCCAGCCCCAGCCGATCGAGCACCCCAGGACGATAGTTGGTCAGCAGGACGTCGTAGTTCTGCGCCATCCGCTTCACGATCTCGATCGCTTGCGGCTTCTTGAGGTCGAGCGTGATACTGCGCTTGCCGCGATTCATCGCGAGAAAATAGGCTGAGACTTCCGGATTGCGCGCGTCGGCGCCGCCGATCAGCGCATTGGTGGCCCATCGGCTGAGATCGCCGGTCTCGCAATTCTCGACCTTGACCACGTCGGCTCCCATGTCGGACAGGAATAATCCGGCAAACGGCCCCTGGATCTCCTGTCCGATCTCGACAACTTTTATTCCCTCAAGCGGCTTGGCCATAAGTAACTCCTTGCCCGTAAGCTAAGGCGTCTAGTCCAAAAGCCGCAAGGGCGCAACGCGACGCCGGCGCTAAATACAAATGCGCCAAACGGCTCCTTCGACAGCTATCAGACTAAAGGGAGAGTGGGGTGGGCCGAACGCGTTGGGTATGCTGAAAGCGATGCGCAGCATTTACGATTTTCCACAAATTTTCCGCGCCGTTCATATGGAGGAGCCGCGCGAGATTATCGAAGAAACGGAATTTCTGAAAAAGCTTTGGGCGCGCCATTTGAAGCGTCCCGTGCGCCGCGTGCTCGACGTGGCATGTGGTGATTCGCCGCACGGATTGCTGCTGGCGCGGGACAAGCTCCAGGTTGTCGGCGTCGATCGCTCTGCCGGCATGATCGCGGCCGGGCGCGCGCAGGCGCGAGGCCTTGAAAATATCAAGTTCTACCGGCGCAAAATCGAGGATTTCACAATTCCCGAGCGTACCTGCGACGCGGCGATGTGTTGGTCGGAGACGCTTCCGGTGATCATGGAGAACCCGTCGCTGGTCACGCATCTGAAATCAGTGGCGCGTACATTGCGGCCAGGTGGAATCTATTGCGTCGACGTCGATCGCCACGACGGATTGCGTCCCGGCAGTGTGCGGCAGCCATGGCGGAAACGCCATGTGCGCGTCGGCACGACCGACGTCGATATCGAGGAATACCGGCGCCCGCTGCCGTGGTATGCCGGCGGTTGGATCTACGAATTAAATTGCGCTATCCGATTCCCTGATCGTGTGGTGAAAACTCGCGACCTGATCCCGGTGCGCTACACGCTGCCGAATCAGCTTGAATTCGCGGCTAAGGCGTCCGGAGTTTTCGAGTTGATAGCTTGTTATACCGATCTGTCGTTTCGCACGCCGCTGGCCAAATGCTATCGGCGCTGGCTCGGCGTGATGCGGCGGCGGTAGGATTCGCTGAGCGATAGCCGTCCGCACGTTCGACTCCGCGCTGAGCCGCGTCAGGGAGAATACAAATGTTAGTCGAAGCAAAAGATATCGGAGATGGTGTCCGAATCCTCACGCTCAACCGCCCGCCCGCCAACGCGATCAGCCGCGAGTTCAACGAAGCCTTGTACGATCGATGTCGCGAGGCAAGCGAAAATCCGGCCGTGCGCGCGGTAATCGTGACCGGTATCAACAAGTTTTTCAGCGGCGGTCTCGATATTAAGGAGCAAGCTTCGGGAAAAAGCCGGGTCGGCGTGCTCGGCAGCGAGCAGCGCGACGGCGTCTTTGCGCTGTGGACGTTGCCGAAGCCGACGGTCGCGATGGTCAATGGCCATGCTATCGCCGGCGGCCTGATTATCATGCTCGCCTGTGATTTTCGCATCGCCGCGCGCGGCACGGCGCGCTTCGGAGCAAACGAAGTCGCGATCGGCCTGCCGCTGCCGATAGTGCCGGTCGAAATCGCGCGCCTGGCGCTGGGTACGGAGCGGCTGCGTCATTGCCTGCTGGAAGCCGAAACGTGCGACGCCGAGCGCGCGTTCGAACTGGGCTACTTCGACGAACTGGTTGCGCCCGAAGAGCTGGAGGCGCGATGCGTCGCGCAGGCACGCAAGCTGGCCAAGCTCGGGCAGCTCGCGTACGCCGAGGTCAAGCGGTTAATCCAGTTTCAAGCTCTCGAGCGCGTTCGTAACGTGGCTCAGGATGAAATGAAGGCCTGGGCGCGGGTCGCGAGCGCACCCGAAAGCGTGGCATTGCTGGAAGCGCAGGTCCGTTCGATATCGAAGAAATAGCGCGACGCGCTAGCCGCTTGTGACGTGTGAATCGATTCCGTCAAGATGACTCACGATATCCAGCTCGCGGACGCGCCATTGCGGAGTGCGCTCGAGGATATGAATCGAGCCGAGCTCGATCACCGGCTCGACTTTCACCAAAGCGCGAACGATCGTGCGAATCACGCCGCGATGCGCCACCAGCAGCGCACGGCTGTCGCCGGAGTCTTCGTCCCACGAATCGAGCATCCGCCGCAAACCAGCTTCGACCCGAGCTTCAAACGCGGCGCGGCTCTCTCCGCCCGGATAGGCATATCCGCTGGTCAGACGATCGCGCCGCCAGCGCTCGAACTCGTTGGGGTGGCGCGAACTGATTTCTTCAGCCGTCAATCCTTCGAATAAACCGAAGTCGACCTCGGAGAATTCCTTGAGGCACACGATCGGTGCGCTCGCGCCGGCTATCAGGCGTGCGCCCTCGACCGCGCGCCCCATCGTGCTGGAGAAGACGTGAGTGAAGCCTTCTGGCGACAACTTCGTAGCCACCGCCCGCATCTGCGCGCGGCCCAATTCCGAGAGCGCGACGTCGGTGCGCCCATGATAACGGATACTTGACTCGCCTTCGGTCTCGCCGTGGCGGACCAGCAGAAGCTCGGCGCCCATCTGCACTCAATCGCTCAGCGGATTCATTACCAGGCCGGTGAGCAGCTTGGGAAAAAAATAAGTTGATTTCTCGGGCATCGTCGCGCCCGCGTCGCTCACGCGTTCGACATCATTGACGGAGGGCGGATTCAGCAGGAAGGCCCCCGACGCTTGTCCGCCGGCTACCGCCGCGAGGGCGGCGTCAGCGTCGATTGTGTATTCGATATTGCCGCCCGCTTTGATCTCGGCTTCGGCGAGACCGAGTAGCCGATTGAACACTATCCCGTGCAGCAGCGAGACGTCGAGTTCGCGAATTGCCGGCGGTAAATCCGGCGCGAGCGACGCCATGGCGCCAGCATTTTTGAGCCGCAGCAATCGAAGCTTCGCGTCGCCTTGAAGGGCGACCGCTATTCCGCCGTGACCGGCGCTCTTGAGCCGCGCGCGCAACGCGTCGCGATCGTCAACCTCTTCGATCCGGAACAGCTCGCCCGCGCGCTCGGGAAAGGCCTTCAGCGACGACGGCGCCAGACGCTTGACCACGCGATGGGTCGGCAGAATCACGAGACCGGGATCATCGCAGGCGGTAAGCGTCATCATCGTGTAGTCGTACGGCTGCAGCGCGTCCGGATTATTTTCGGCGGAGCGCATCCGGCGGCTGTAATTCAACGCGGTTTCGTAGCGATGATGCCCGTCGGCGATCAGGATCCGCGAATCGTTGAGTGCACGCTGCACCAACTCAATCTCCGACGGATGTTCGATCGCGC
>DATJOQ010000130.1:0-3748 GCA_035506935.1 Binataceae bacterium (SeqCode)
TATAATAGATGAGATCGGAAATATCGAAGAGTATGCGCGCGTCGCCACGTGGAGATGCGGGATACGATAGTTTCGAGGCCGGAAGCGCCCGTATCGATCCCCTTTGTTTGTCGTAGCCTGGGCCGCGCATGCCCGGCGCCAACGCTGAGCGCAGAAGGATCGGCTCGTCGGTCAGCGAGAATCCGGTTTCTTCCTCGACCAACTCGACGATATGTTCCGCACCATCTTGGAGGGTGCGCGGCATCGGCAACTCAAACGCGTAACATCCATCGCCGATACCGGCGACAACCAGATCTTCGCGAAAGCGCGATGCAACAATGCGAGCGTGGATCTGATTGTCTTCCTTCAGGACAACCACAAAATGCCGGGTGGGTTCGTCCGGGGTCATCAACCACCCTTCGATGCCCTCCGGCGATGCAGAGTCGATGTGATAGCGAAAATCGATCGCCGGCTTGGTGTGTGCTTGCGGCACTCCGTGTACCGCCTCCGCCAACGCGCCACCGACCGCCTCGGCGACAGCGGTCGGTCCGCTCCCTGGCAATGTATCTCGCCTCGCCGCGACATCGGCTTCGGTCGTATTACGGTCGAGTTCGGCGGTTTTCGTCGCGCCAACACCACCGTTCGGCGCAATGCGGGGCACGGCCGAGTCTCTGTTGTTTCCAGCACCGTTGGCGACCACTGACGATTGATCGTCATGGGAAGCCACCACTGGCTGGTCACGCTCCTGCTTCTGACCGGTCGCGATCGTAGCGATCAATTCCTCCTGGAGATCGCGCCCGCGCTCGATGATGTCTTTTGCAGGTTGCGATAACGAGTTCCGACGGCGTGGCGCGTTAGCCATGTGCAGTTATCCCTTTCGATGTGATTCCCCCGCGTGGCCGACGACACGTTCTGCGCGCGGCAGCCGGCGGGATCAAACACACCGAGGTTATTCGGACTGTTGTGCTCCATAGAGCCGCTTCAGCCTCCACAGCATCTGTTGTGATGATCTCCGAGCGGGAGAGATCGGTCAGACAGAGCGACCGTTCCATCAACCGCATGCACCATTTCGAACAGACCGGACGCGACCGCTGGGCGGTCCGCCAAAGGTCTCGCGTAGGGGCAGCCCCCGCGGCCACGGGATAAATTGCGCTCAAAGGGCCCAACCGGCTAGCATCCACACTCGATCGGGCGTTCACAATATCTCTGCTCACAGGTATCATAATACATACCCAAACACTCGAAGACCCTGTCAATTCGCTCGCATCTATTTCATGGTAAACAAGAGAACCTTAAGATGAAAATGCGTGCAGTTCTCCCAGACGACCTCCGACACCGCCCGCCTGCATCCTCAGCGTGGCGGAGAACCAAAATTCCCGTATAGATCGAGTCCACGATCGAGACTCTTATGATGCACGAATAGTACGTCGTATCAAGCGATATTACAACATCGGTTTCTCGGTAAAATCGCTGGCATTTCCCTCGCGGTCCAATCACGTTACATATCGAAAAATACCGGACAGGGCCCTCACAAGCTGATGACCCACACTGATGCGAACAGCGATTCGCTCACCGAATTGTTTGAAAAACGAGTCGAGTTGGCCAAGCTTGTCGCCGAGGCGGAGCAGCGGGCGCGAGATTTCCGCGGCGCCTTATCGCATGTCGAGGCGGCGATCAGGATTTTGCGCCCCGATACGGAACTCCCTCCGCTCGTTTCGCAACGATTGGGGCGAAAGCCCCGGTATTTCAAGCGGGGCGAACTGACGAATCTCTTACTCGACTACATTCGTGCGCATCGCACGGAGTTGATCACAATCGAAGCCGTGATGCCCCTGGTTGTCGGGGACCGCCGATTATCAAAGGAAGAACGCGCGAGCGTTTCGACCGCAGTTCATCAGGCATTGCACAAAATCGCCAAATCCGGAGCGATCGAGCGGATCAGCAACGCGGGGCGCGCAGTTCGTTGGCGCCCAACCGGCCGATCATACGCGACCGCTGCCTAAGGGTTGGTTGCCCGATAAACTCTTGTGGGAAGTATCGCTTTACGACTACGAACCTCACGGGGGAGCCGGGCGGCCCCGGGACACGGTAGGCGAAGCATCAGATAGGAACGGCCGCGTCGACGCGCGATAGAAGTTTATGCCGAACTATTGCGGAAATTAATAAATGGCGAAACCACCAACAAATATTTGGAAGAGCGTTGCACAGGCGCCTCGTTAGCCAAGGAGTTAAATCTCGGGCAAACTGCGGCGCTGAAAGCCCGTCACAGCGCTATCGCGCGATTCCGCGCGATTCAGAAAAACCGCGAAATACCGAACACAAATAAATATCGATCCGCCAGCCGGCGCTGCTGCCGCAAGACCAATCGCGGATGATCGTGCTGCGGCTCGACAAGCTGCCGCCCGATCAGGCCGGCCCCGACCTCAGCTCACCGCGCTTGCGCGCCCTCGGCGCCCGATTGCGCAAGCGCTCGATCGACGGCTGGCCGCGCTTTGCCGACGCGCTGGAGCAGTACCGGATCGCGCTGAAAGCGGTCGGCCGTGAAGGGCGCACCATCGATGTGTTCGGCTCGGCATTGGCTGCGGCCGACGTCGGTCTCAGTGATGAGCCGGTGGACAGCGACAGTGCGGCGCAACTCGCCGCGTAGCTCGCTTTCGCGAGCTTGCCCGAGGCCGAGGATGACTTGCCCGACGAACGCGCCTGGCTCGCCCGGCTGCTAAGCATGGTGATCCCGCTCGACGGCGTGCGGGATCGCAACACAGTGGCCGCTTTCCTGCGCGCTGCGGTGAAAAACGAAGTATTCGAGACGGCCCGCCAGGAGGCCGATCGCGTTCTCGGCTTCTACGGCCTCAAGATCATCCGCCACAAGGACGGCCAAGCGCCAGAACACTTCGCGATCGCTAATCGCCACCTGGGCCTTAAGCGCTTGCATGAGGGCACGCACTGGGCAGGCCGATCGGGTGCAATCGGCGGATGGAAACAGGCCGCGCGCGACCTGCCTGGCGCGCACGAGACGGTTTTGCGGTTCGACAGCGCTAACAGCAAGTGCACCGCGATCCCGCTCAGCTTGGGCGAGGCCTAATCAAAGCGCCGCTGCGGTTACGCATCGGCGTTCGCGCCGCTCGCACAATAAGTGGAACGTGCTGACGGTGATCGCCCGAAATACACAACTTCTCCTATGTCTTATTTCAAATCTGACAACTAAACTGCGATATTAACTCACCTGCCAGAGAGCAGGCGCGACGAAAAGAACAGGGAGACAGCGATGGGTTACGCGCCCTCGCCCGCCAGAAAGCACATTGGGAAAACCCGGCTTGCCAGGCGGCACATCGTTTTCTTTGGCAATTGTCAGGCAGGCGAGGTGGCTCGCCTCTGTCGGCGGTTTCTGGCGCCAAGGTCCGGCGATATCGTCGATGTGATTGACGTTCCGCTGCATGATGCTCGATCGGCCCGCCAATTGCTCGCAAGGGCGGATGTGATTGTCGAACAGGTATTTGACAATCGACAGGAGATCTGGCTTCGTCTGCTGGAGCGCGACCACGTGGACATCCGCGCCGAATACCACGACCGTAAGATCATCCGGTTTCCGACAGTCACCGGTATTTTTTATTGGCCTTACGCTAACCAGCCTCATCCGAGGAACGCGGAGATCGAAAAGGGGTATGACGCCGGTCCCTATCCGGATGAGATGGGCGATAGCTTCCTCAATCGGCGGATCGCTGCGGGCGTTTCGCCGGACGAAGCCCTAGAACAATATCTCGCCGAAGAC